>JAYVAP010000195.1:0-4992 GCA_043750915.1 Spirosoma sp.
TACGCTGGAAGCTACCCGGGCCGGAAACTCAAAGCCGGGTGAGTTATGGGACGCGATTGTTACTGATTTAGGCATTGCCAAAGCAAATTTACCCGCCAAATGGGATGATGCTAATGTAGGGCGGGCAACCAGCGGGGCTGCATCGGCCCTGCTGGGCAAAGCACTGCTGTTCCGGGCGCAATGGGAAAACAAACCAGATTTGTATGCGCAGGCCGCTACCGAGTTCCAGGGATTAGCGGGTAAATACGCGCTGATGGCGAATTTTCAGGATAACTTTCTGCCAGATAAGAGAAACAATGCAGAGTCTCTTTTTGAGATTCAGATGGGTCTTGGCGGTGGTATTAATCCCTGGATCGCTCCTGATAATTTTGGTGCCGGCAGCATTCAGACGGCGGGTACCGGCCGTATCCTGTATTCGCGGCCTGCCTGCGGTCCTAATCCCGGAGATTGCGCGCCTGGCTCCAATGGGGCCGGCTATGGCAGGATACACGTTACACCTTCGCTTCAGAAAGAATTCGAAAAAGGTGACCCCCGCCGGGTGGCCAGCATTTTTCTGGATGGAGATGCCTTTCTTACCGGTGAAAATGTAGATGGATCGAAAAAAACATTGTTTAAATCAGTATGGTCAATTACTGGTTCAACGCCGGCCAAATATGTCCTGGGCGATAAACCGCCCAGCTGGCAGCCAAACCTCAGCATCAACAATGAACGCGTAATCCGCTACGCAGATGTGCTGCTGATGCTGGCTGAGTGCAAAATTCTGGGAGCCACCAAAGATTTTGCCGGTGCTGCTGCCCTTATCAATCAGGTTCGGCGCCGGGCCGACCCCACCGCCAAAATTCTGCCCGATGTAGCCGTGGGCACCGAAGCCGCCTTGTTCAAAGCCCTGGTGCACGAACGCCGGGTGGAACTCGCTTTTGAATGCCACCGCTACAATGACCTCGTTCGCTGGCAGCGGGCTGGTAAAATTGACATCAGAAAAGATATCGATTTTGGTCGGCAGGAACCCAATACAAATTGGAAACCTGTGAACTTGCTGAAGCCCATTCCCCAGCGGGAACGCGATCTGAACTCCTCGCTGGTTCAAAATACAGGTTACTAACAGCAACTGCGCGGGTGCCGACAGGTATATTTTATAATCACACTCCTGACTGGCCCAAGAGGGGGGTCACTCTGGATGATCGGACGCATTACCCACGTTAAGTTCATTTGTTTCACATTCATAGGTTGGTAATACACACCAAAAGACCGGAATCCGGTCTTTTGGTGTGTTCAGGGAGGTCAACGTTGATTTTGTGCTTCTTTTTAGCGGATTTGTCCAGCACAAGCCAGTGGTTACTTATCACATTTGCATCACTTTACCGGGAAAAAATTAAACACATGAGTGGTAAAGTACGTGTCTGGCTACGATGGCTGGAAATTCTGGCCATACTGCTGCTGTTCGGGCTGTTAATGCTCGGACTGTGGGTGGTGCTGCCGGGCTGATGTGATCTTCCCAAAACCACCAACCCTGAACTGCTGTGAAAACCGACTTTTTACCCAATGACCGCATCCGGCCCACCAAATACATGCAGGTGGTCAACGCCATTGTCAGCGACATTGAGCAGGGCGTGCTTAACCTCGGCGACCGCCTGCCCTCCATCAACGAAGCCTGCGCCGAATGGTATCTCTCTAAAGACTCCGTCAAACGGGCCTACGAAACGCTCTACCAGTTAGGCTTTGTCACATCTGTCTACCGAAAAGGTTTTTTCATTGCCGGCCAACCCAAACGCCATGCCTTGCGTGTGCTGCTGGTGACGGGCCAGCTCACCGACAGCGTAAAACAACTGCACGATGCCATTACCGCCAACCTCAGCCGCGATGTTATCCTCGACATTTGCAGCTATAACTACCAGCGTCAGCTGCTGTGCCAGTTGCTGGGCAAACACCTCGGCGACTACCACTATTTTGTGCTCATGCCCCACCTGATTGGGCAGGACTCAGCCACCCTCCAGTGCCTGCGCAACGTGCCCGGCCAGCAGCTTATTCTGGTTGGCAACCAGTGGGACATGCTCCAGCACGGCCACCAGATTCGCTATGGGGGCGAAAAAGCCCTCTACGATGCCCTGCTGAGTCAGTTGGACACGCTCCGCAAATACACCTGCCTGAACCTGGTTTTGCCCGAAAACGATTTTTTCGATGATGAATCCATCCGGGCATTCCGGCGGTTCTGCACGACCAATCACTTCAATTTTCAATTGCTCGACGACCTGACCGATGCCGACATGCACCCCCAGCAGGCTTATTTTGTGGTCGATAGCCGCCACCTGATTGCGCTGGTCGACTACAGCCAGCACACTGGCCTGCGGCTGGGGCAACAATTGGGCGTGGTAAGCTTCACCGAAAACGACTATACGCGGTTGCTGGCGGGTGGTGTCTCCGTCATTGCTCATCCGTCGGCCGAAGTAGGGCGGTTGGTGGCCCAGATTTTGAGTGGCCGACCTGGTCCCTGCGCGGCTCCGCGCTCCCTGCCGCTGCAACTCCAGTTCCGGGCTTCCTGCTGACCCCGCACGCATCAACCATGAAAAATTACCTCCTCTACGGAACCGGCGTGGCACTGCTTGGCCTGACAGGCTGGCTGAGCAGCCGCACCAGTTCCGAAAAACTGTTTGCCCCCCTGCCCTCGTCCCAAACAGGCATTACCTTTGCCAACCGGCTCACCGAAACCGATTCGCTCAACGCCATCACCTTCGAATACATGTATAACGGGGCAGGCGTGGGCGTGGGCGACTTCAACCGCGACGGCCGCGCCGACCTCTACTTTGCCGGCAACCAGGTATCCAGCCGCCTGTATCTGAACCAAACCGAACCCGGCCAGCCCATTCGCTTCCGCGACGTGACCGCCCCCTCCCAAACCGAAACCCGCGACTGGTGTACGGGCGTGAGCGTGGCCGACGTAAATCAGGACGGCTGGCCCGACATCTACGTGTGCGTGGCCGGTCCAACCCCCAAAACGACGAGCCACGCCAACCGCCTGTTTATCAACAATGGCCCCACCCCCGACCACGTCCCCACGTTTACCGAGCGGGCCACTGAATATGGCCTTAACGACACGGGATACAGCACGCAGGCCGTTTTCTTCGACTACGACCGCGACGGGGACCTCGACTGCTACCTGCTCACCAACGCCCTCGAACCCTTCAATCGCAACACCCTGCGCCCCAAACGACTGAATGGCGAAGCCCCCGGCACCGACCGGCTATTCGTAAATGAAGGCGGGGTCTTTAAAAATATTTCCCGCCAGGCCGGTATTCTCACCGAGGGCTACGGACTGGGCGTGTGCCTGAGCGATCTGGACGATAATGGCTGGCCCGACCTGTACTGCGCCAACGATTTTATGTCCAACGATCTGGTCTGGATGAACCGCCCCGCCACCGGCAAGCCCGCGTTTACCAACCAGGCAGCGGCCCTGCTCAAGCACCAGACACACAACGGCATGGGCGTGGATATTGCCGATATCAACAACGATGCCCTACCCGATATTGTGGTACTGGATATGCTGCCCCCCGACAATTACCGGCAAAAAATGATGCTGCCCGGCTCCAACTACAACCGCTTTCAGATGGAAAAAAAACTGGGCTACCAACCCCAGTTTATGCGCAACACGCTGCAACTGAACCGAGGCAGTGCCTCCCTCCCTAACGGGCCGGGCCGGGCCGGGGTCACATTCTCGGAAATCGGGCAGCTGGCCGGCATCGAAAAAACCGACTGGAGCTGGGCACCGCTCCTGGCCGACCTGGACAACGATGGCTGGAAAGACCTCTACATTACCAACGGCTACCGGCGCGACGTGACGAACCTCGACTTCATCGTCTTCAACAACGAGCAATCTACCTTTGGCACCCCGCAGGCCCAGCTTCGGCAGGCAAACAAGGAACTCCACGGCCTGCCCGACCTGAAAATCCCCAAATATGCCTACCGAAACCAGGGCGGTAACCCAGAAACTGCCCTGACGTTTGAAGACGTATCAGAAGCCTGGGGCCTGAATCAGACGGGTTTTGCCAATGGCGCTGCCTATGCCGACTTCGACAACGATGGCGACCTTGACCTGGTTACCAACCGCATTGACGACGAGGCATTGGTGCTGGAAAATCGCCTGAACCAGCGCAAGCCCACTGCCAACGCCCCCACACCGCACTGGCTCCGGCTCACGCTGGCCCCCACGCCGGGTGTGCCCATCACCATTGGCAGCAAAGTATGGCTCTATGCCGGTGGGCAGATGCAGATGCTCGAACTGGCTCCCGTGCGCGGGTTCGTCTCCACCGTTGAAAACTGCCTGCATTTCGGTATGGGCAGCCACAGCCGCTACGATTCGCTGGTGATCCGGTATCCCAACGGCCAAAAACAGGTAGTAGGGCCGGGCGCAGCCAATCGGTTGCTCACCCTGTCCTGCCAGCCCACTGGTCCCTGGACCGCCAGCGCACCCGTCACTCCGCCCCTGTTTACACAACTGTCGGCCACCGAAAGCGGCCTGGTACTGCCCCATCAAGAGAACCCGGTCGTCGATTTCGACCGCACCCCGCTGCTGCCACACCTGTATTCGCAAAATGGCCCCTACTTAGCCGTGGGCGACGTGAACGGGGACCGACTCGACGATTTTTTTGTGGGTACCGATTTTGGCCACCTCTCCAGCGTATATGTGCAGCAACCCAACGGGCAATTTCGGCCCGCGCCCCTGCCCGGCAGCGATGCCTATGAAGACATGGGGGCCGTTTTTTTCGATGCCGACACCGATGGCGATCAGGATTTATACGTCGTGAGTGGCGGCAGCCGCGACGAGGGGCTGTCGGCAAGCTACCAGGATCGACTCTACCTCAACAACGGGCAGGGCCAGTTTCGGCTCGCGCCCGCTGCCCTGCCCCCCACGCGGTCCAGCGGGGCCAGCGTGGCAGTAGCCGATTTCGACGGCGATGGCGACCTGGATATTTTCCGGGGTGGGCGCGTGGTGCCGGG
>JAYVAP010000196.1:0-2205 GCA_043750915.1 Spirosoma sp.
CAGTTGAAGTTGAAACGTGAACCATCTCAGGCTATTAGTTTAGTTTGGGAATCCCCCACGGTCCGCCGTTGCGGTCTTTTAAGCGGGGGAGGATGTCAACTGCGCTTCTCCACCTCCGCCAGGCACGCGGGTCGGCAGGGTCAGCCATTTTTTTTAGTCGTATCTTTGCCGCGTCCCGAATGGCCCGTCAAACGGGCCTATCACCTGATCCAGTATGTTCGTCAACGTCTTAAAATCAAAACTACACCGCGTTAAAGTCACGCAGGCCGAACTGAACTACGTTGGCAGCATCACCATCGACGAAGACCTGATGGATGCCGCCGGTTTGCTCGAAAATGAGCAAGTTCACATCGTTAACAACAACAACGGCGAGCGGCTTATCACTTATGTTATCAAAGGCACTCGCGGTACGGGCATTATTTGTCTGAACGGGGCGGCTGCCCGCCGGGCGCAGGTTGGCGACATTGTCATTATTATCTCTTACGCTATGATGACCCCCGACGAGGCCCGCACCCACCAGCCAACCGTTGTTTTTCCGGACCACAACAACCAGCTGGTGCGGGCCTGAGCCAGGCCGTTTCTAAACCGGTAACCTCCGCTTCGGAGAAACTCCGTTACTTTGTGGCGGAGTTTTTTTTGTAACCGCCCTGCTACAGAACGGCCAGTGTCGCTGGTTGTTAATGAACCCCAACACCTTACTTATGCCTTATGACGCTCAAAAACGTTCTTAAATACCTCATTTCGCTGGCCCTTGCCGGTGGGCTGCTGTGGTTCACCTTTACCCAAAGCCACCTCGATGCGGGCGACCTGTGGGCAAAAATAAAAGCCGCCGATTTTCGCTGGGTGCTGGTGTCGACCCTGCTCACGGTGGTAGCCCACTGGAGCCGGGCGCAGCGGTGGCGTATTCTGCTGGAACCCGTGGTGCCCCAGCGTCCCACCTCCCTCGATGCTACCGCCAGCGTGCTGATTGGTTATCTGGCCAACATGGCCCTGCCCCGCGCCGGTGAATTTGCCCGCTGTGCTACGCTATATAAGTTGTCGGGCGTACCGGCCAATGTCAGTTTTGGGACGGTGGTGGCCGAGCGACTTTTCGATGTGCTAATGCTATTGATTTTGCTGGCGGCAACTTTCGTGCTCGAATTTGACCGGCTAAGCCAGTTTTTTATGGACTTTTTTGGCAATAAAATGGGCGGGCCAAAGGCCGGATCGGGGGGTTCGGGGGTGTTGCTGATGGTGGGGGCCGCGCTGGTGGGTCTGGCCCTGCTGGGCTGGTTTTTGTATGGCCGCTACCGCGAAGCCCTTGGTCGGCACCCGCTCTACCAGAAAGTGATAGCCTTTGCAAAGGGTCTGCTCGAAGGGCTGCTGAGCGTTCGCCGGTTGCGCCAACCGGGGGCGTTCGTGCTGCACACGCTGCTGATCTGGACAATGTATTTTCTGATGTCGTATACCCTGTTTTTTGCCATGCCCGCCACGGCCAGCTTAGGCCCGCTGGCTGGCCTGACGATTCTGGTGGTTGGGTCGCTGGGCATGGCGGCTCCCACGCCGGGGGGCATCGGTTCGTTTCACCTGCTGGTGGGCCAGGTGGCCCTGTTATACGGTCTGACCAGCCAGGACGGGCAAATTCTGGCTACGTTTATCCACGGCGTTTCGTCGCTGATGATTATTGTTCTGGGCGTTCTGAGTCTCTTGTTCGTGTTGCTGCGGGCCAATAAAAAAAACGTTGCCAACGACGACGTGCTGACCGACCCGAACGCGGTTCGGCTGGAGCGATAAATTGGTTATATTTGTGAAAACGGAACAGCTATGAGCGTTGTTGAAGAATTGCACAAAACGATAGATGAACTATCCGAAGAACAGCAGCAGGCGTTGCTGGAAACAGTCCGCCAACTTCTACAGGAAGAATTGATAACTGAAGAGGATAAGTCTCAATATCAGACTGTACTGAAAGAACTGTTGACCAAGCGTTACGAACACTACCAAGCCCATCCTGAAACGGGTGTTTCAGCCGAAAATGCCTCTCACCGTATTCGTCTCAAGTATGGATGGCTCAAATAGATTCTCAATTATACTTACTGAGCAAGCTGATCTTGACCGTGATAGAATCATTGACGAGTTGATAGTGAGGAAGCCCACACTGGCGCGTCAGTGGCTGAATGCTTACGAATACACGGAATCGTTGCTTGTCAATAATCCATATTTGTATCA
>JAYVAP010000197.1:0-3064 GCA_043750915.1 Spirosoma sp.
CGGGCAAAGCAATATTGGATTTCAGCCCAATTCCCGGCTCTACGTCAATCAGGGAGAGCGTTCGTTTAAACTCGTTCGGGCCGAGAATATCCCCACCGAAATGCGCCGACGCGTTGATCCGGGTGAGGAGGTAGCGTTTGTGGCTTACTTTGAGCGCATCAGCCCCGGCTATACCACCTTCGACCTGTTCGAGTGCAAAGATTACATACAGGGAGACACCCGGATTACCTGCTTCAATTTCTGGGGTGTTCACATTACCAACCCGGCCCGCAAGCGCAAGGATACGTATGTGAAGCGGATGCCGAGGCCCCAGCCACTGCCATCGTTGCCCAAACTCACTACGCCACAGCCGCGCTATACGCCCCGCACCACGCCCGGCGTTGGCACCGCACCCGCCGACAGCCCCGCGCCTGCCCCGCCAACTGTTGATGCGGCACCCGTAGCGGTTACGATGGAAGGCATCACGCGCGATGCCAAAACCAAACAGCCCATTGCCGCAACCGTTACCTACCGGCTTATTTCGGGGGCCGAAGCCGCTGACGATGGGCCTGCCGACTCGGTTCAGAGCGCATTGCCAGCTGGCAAATATACCATTCGGGTGGACAACCAGGGACTTTATGCCGTAGCGGTAGCGGCAAAAGGATATTTCAGTCGGCGCGACACGCTGACCACTAAGCCGGGGACTGTTCGGCGCGACTTCGATTTGATGCCCATTGTCGCCGGCACGAAGATTACGTTGCGGGCCGTTTATTTCAACGTCTCCAAGTATGACCTCAAGCCCGAATCGTTCCCCGAACTCGACCGGTTAGTGGCGGTGATGCAGGGCAACCCGACGATGGCGATCAAACTGGAAGGCCATACGGATACGGTGGGCGATTTTGATGCCAACGTCGAACTGTCGCGCAACCGCGTCGATGCCGTAAAGCGATACATTGTCTCGAAAGGCATTGACGCGGGTCGGATTGAAACGATTGGCTACGGCCCCTCGCGCCCCATCAATACCAATAAAAGCCTGAAAGAACGCCCCGAAAACCGCCGGGTAGAAATGGTGGTTATGAAGGTTTAGCCTGCATGAAAGCCAACTTCGACCTCAACGTTGTTCTGGACCGCATTCAAACGGCCATTCAGCCCTATCCCAAAGCGGCCATGTTCGAGCTAGCCGAACGCGGCTACGGCAGCCTGTTTGAGCAGCTGATTTCCTGCATTGTTTCCATTCGCACGCTCGACGAAACGACCATTCCGGTTTCGCTGCGCTTGTTTGAAGCCGCCCGAACGCCCCAGCAACTGCTCGCCCTCGACATACCAACCCTGACCCGGCTGCTCGATGGCACAACCTATCCCGACCAGAAAGCGTATACCCTGCGTGGCATTGCCGAGCGGATTGTGCATGAGTTTGGGGGTATGTTGCCCGCTGATTTTACGGTGCTTACTTCGCTGAAAGGCGTTGGGCCGAAGTGCGCTAATTTAGCCCTTGGCGTGGCCACGGGGCAGGCGGCCATCAGCGTTGATGTTCACGTGCATCGGGTCGTAAACCGCTGGGGTTATGTGCATACCAAGCAACCTGAGCAAACACTGAAGGTCTTAGAAGCACAAGTGCCGCGCGAACGATGGCGCGATATAAACCGGTTGCTGATGCCGTTTGGCAAGCACATCTGCACCGGCTCACTGCCGCACTGCTCCACCTGTCCGGTGCAGGACTATTGCGAACGGGTGGATGTGCAGCGGTATAAATAACCCGGACATGGACTACTCGCCTTTTTTATCCGTTTGCCCGGTCATTGTTTGTTTCAAGTCGGCCAGCGTAGTCCGGCATAACTGATCAATTTGCTGGTAAAGTGCGGTTTGGTTGGCGGCAACCTGCTCAATCAGGCGGTTGTCTTTGACGGAACTGGCAGTTACCCGTTTCATCTCGTCGGCCGACGAACTAACCGGACGAACCGGCTGGTTAAGTCCGCCTTGCTCGTCAATGAGGTCGGTGATGGTGGCCCGGTATCGGCCAATTCGGGCTTCAATGGTGAGCGTGTATCGGATGTTTCGGTTACCAATAGCATAGAATGACCGCACAAACGCAATGCCATGCTGCTCATCGTAATGCAGTTCGGCCGAGTTGGCTGCGGGATAGCGTTGCCGGGCCCACGCACGAACCCGATCAAAAATAGGTCGGGCCGGGCCTTTCCCATCGCCAATGCGCACAATCTCCTGATACTGCACCTGCCCCGTTTGGTTCGTGGGTAACTGAAACTGAGCCAGGGCATTTGTCGACAGAAAAACGAGGCATACCAGTAGGTTTCTCATAATAATTGATGGCAGACACGTTAGGCAAACCGCAGGCAGATGGGCACTAAAGCCAATGGTAATGTGTATTGTGGTCCCAACGGGAATCGAAGGCGTACGCGCCCCCGGCCAGATCAAACGTTTAGAAAATGTCTACTCTTGGTGTATTAGTGGTCCTGACGGGGCCAGAACTACCGTTGATTGTCAGGCAGTTATGTGGTATTTTCTAACTGGTTGACGGATTGGGGTTCTAACCGTCAACCGGAGAACATATTTATATGGTGGCAATGTTCCCCCCCGTATATTTGTCCTGTTCCGGTCTATACCGGTTTGGTCAGAGCCGGGCGGGTGGTTCCCCCGGTTCGTTCGGGTCGGGTGGGTGGTTCCCCCGGCCCATTTTTTTGCCTCGCTCTTTCTGCATTCGATAGCGTTCCCGCCTTTGGGTGTTGCGTTGATCGCGTTGCTGTTGTTCGAGCAAAGTAAAAAATTCAAATGCCTTGCGGCAAATCGTGGCCCGGTTGGGTCGTCCCTTTTTGCGGCCCCGGTTGGCGGGTTGTTGGTCTTTGCTGAACCGGGTCTTTATCCCGTCTTTCCAAATATCGGCGCGCGGCATTTCGTCCTGTTTTTACGCTGTAAATAACCGTTTCCGTAACTATTTAGGTAGCCCACTGAAAGAGCCTTTGAGTACATGACAATGGTTCGGTGATTTTTGAGTGTGCCTTTTATGGGCTATTGAGCGTGTTTAGATATAACCACAGAATCAAGGACTATTTAAATGCAACTTAGCTTG
>JAYVAP010000198.1:0-13182 GCA_043750915.1 Spirosoma sp.
AATGTTCAGGGAGAACCCTGTATTTGGCATAGGGTTTAATAAATTTGAGTACTATTATCTTAAGTATCAGGCTGCTTATTTCAGTTCAGAACGAAGTGACACAGACAAACGCATCGCTGATAGCGTACGTAATGCCTTTAATGATTATTTGCAAATTTCTATTGAGTGGGGAGCCATTGGTTTGCTTATACTGTTAGCTATCCTGGGGAGTTATTTTTATTATTTTGTACGTTATAATTTGAATACCAATAGCAAAGAGGACGACAGCATACGAATTTTGAGATATGGGTTAGTAGCGTCTCTTATAACGTTTATGATCAGCATGACAACCTCATATCCGTTGGAAAGCCTGCCCTGCATGATTAGCTTTGTCGTTTTGCTCGCGCTCAACTCACATGCAGTTTGTATCTCTCTTGTAGCTGAAAGTCGCCCGTCTGGAAATATACTTATTTTAAATAGAAAAAGTCTTCTTGTAAAATTATTTTTATTTATTTTTGCCATGTTTTCATTAACGTTAGTTTTATACGTTGCTATTTTTAGTTATAATAAATATGTGTTATACACCAAGTATTATCAGGCTGAATATTATCTGAAGCGTGGACTTGGAACTGAAGCGGTGAGTATCTACGACTCTATAAAGTCTGATGTCATCAACGAACCAAGAATAATGCTATCTTATGCTAAATGCATGGCTATATCAGGAGATCATAGCAAAGCTGTTCAGCTATATAATCAGTCAGCTAAGCTAATTATTGATCCTTTTCTATACTACAACCGAGGAAAAAGCTTGGAAGCCCTAAAGCGATTTGATGAAGCGGAGAAAGACTATTTGTATGCAATAAAAATTCTTCCCAATCGCATATATCCCTACTATTTGTTGTTTTCCATGTACAAAAAAAACGGACCCAAATACAAAGCTGATAGCCTGGCAAATATTATCACTAATTTTAACGTTAAAGTAGAATCACCGGCTACTATCGAAATTAAGCGTGAAGCAAAGGTTTATGTGAATTCCCGCTTACAAAGCAAACAATTTTGAAAGTCGCCAGATATTCGTTCCTCTGTTAACGTCGACGTTAAATGATCAGTATGTATAGCTTTTCTGTTAAAAAGTGCCCCATCAGCATGCTGGTAATTCGACCCTGGCCGGTCTTGAGGCTATTCAGGCAGCTGATTAGGGCACTTGTCGGGTTGGGTATGGTAAGTAACCTGATGGGCTGTGGTTATCTGAACTCTACATCAGCCACCACCAACGCCGATAGCACAGCCCTGAACCGCCCGGCTGTCAACAGAAACGCCGTGGTTGTTTGCCAGCCCGTACGGCTTGTCACCTTCCGGCTGGCCACGGCGGCTACGGGCCTGATTCGTTCCCCCGCCCAAAGCAGGCTTAGCTTTCGGCTTGGCGGAACCATTGGGCAGATTGCCGTTCGCAACGGTTCGATTGTTCAAACGGGGCAGGTGCTGGCCCGTTTGGACGACCGGGACCAGCGACTGGCCCTGCGGCTGGCGCAGGATCAGGTAGCAGAGTCGCGGGTGCAGCTGCGTGCGCTGGTGGCTGAGTATGGCGGTCAGGAACTCGATACAGCCAGCCTGAAACCCAATACCCGCGCGTTCATACTCACCAAAAGTGGGTTCTACCGCGCACAAACGGCCCTGGCCCAGGCCCGTCAGCAGGCCGATTATACGGTGCTGCGGGCACCCTATGCGGGCACAGTGGCTAACCTGACGGCCAAACCCTATAACTTCATTACATCGTTTGAGCCGTTTTGTACCCTGCTAAGCCGGGCCGGTTTGCTGGTTGAGTTTTCGGTGCTGGAAAATGAACTGGGCTTGGTGCGGGTTGGGTTGCCGGTGCGGGTGATGCCCGTGGCCATGCCGGGCCGTAGCTATGTTGGGCGGGTGTCTGAGATTAATCCCTTTGTGAATGCGCAGGGCTTGGTGCTGGTAAAAGCCAGCATCGACCGGCCGGATGCAGGCCTGTTCGAGGGTATGAACGCGCGTATAAATATAGAAAGGCGGTTGCCCCGTCAGTTGGCGGTGCCCAAGTCGGCGGTGGTGGAGCGCAGCGGGCGCAAGGTAGTTTTCACGGTTGAGGATGGGCTGGCCAAATGGCATTACGTCACGGTCAGCCACGAGAACGAGACCGACGCAGCCATTGCCGAGGGGTTGCAGGCGGGGCAAATGGTGATTGTGTCGGGTAGTTTGAACATCGGCCACGACGCGCCCGTAACGGTGCAACGTCCATGATTCGCTACCTTTTGCACCATCCCATTGCCGTGTGCGTGGTCACGCTGTCGCTGGCAGTGGGCGGTATTCTGGCGTTTCGGCAGTTGCCCGTATCGCTGCTGCCCAACATTCCGGTGCCCGAAATTACGGTGCAGGTCAGCTACCCGTCGGCCTCGGCGCGGGAGTTGCAGCGCATTGTTGAGCAGCCCCTGCGCAACCAGCTATTGCAGGTTAGCCACCTGGCCGATATTGGCAGCGTAACGCAGGGTGGCTTAGCCGTGCTGACGCTGCGTTTTGCCTACGGCACCAACATTCGGCTGGCCTATTTAGAAACCAATGAGAAAATAGATGCCATACTGGGCCAGCTGCCCCGCGACCTGGAACGCCCCAAAGTAATTAAGGCCGGTGCGGGCGACATTCCGGTGTTCAACCTGAACGTGTTGCCGGGGCCGGGCTACCGGGAGGATTTTCTGGCCCTGAGCGAATTCAGCGAAAATGTACTGAAACGGCGCATCGAGCAACTACCCGATGTGGCCTTAGTGGATGCCACTGGCCTGTCGCAACCCGAAGCGGTGGTCCAGGCCGACGCGGGTAAGTTAGCCAGTCTGGGCCTGACCGAACAGCAACTGGCCGATGCCCTCAAACAGGCCAATCTACAGCCGGGCAATTTCAGCGTTCGCGAGGGGCCGTATCAGTACAACATCCGGTTTTCGTCGGTGTTGCAGTCTGTTCAGGACGTGAGTAATATCGTGATCGGGGTGGGCGGACCCGGCGCATCGGCCGCGCAGGCCCAAAACGATCCGCGCGTGAGTTACTTTGCCGACAACGTCCTGAATGCCCAGCAGGGCCGTACCGAAACACCCCGGCGGCTAATTGCCCTGCGCGATGTGGCCACGGTCTCGCTTCGCGAACAACCCCTGCGGGGCCTCTACAGTTTTAGTGGTGCGGGCCTGGATTCTTCTAATCGACATAATGGCCGGACAGATGCCCAGGGTGGGCGGACCAGACGGGGCATCTGTTTGGCTATTATCAAGCAGCGTGATGCGCAGTTGCTGCACCTGCGCCGGGAGCTGGATGTACTCCTGACGCAGTTTAGCCGGGATTACCCACAACTGCAGTTTGCCCTGAGCCAGGATCAGACCGAGTTGCTCGATCTCTCGATCAGCAACCTCATCAGTAACCTGCTGACGGGTGCGCTGCTGACTTTCGGCATGATTTTTCTGTTCATGCGCGACTGGCGTTTGCCGCTGTTAATCGGGCTGGTGATTCCTATATCCATTGCCGTTACGTTTTTAGGCTTTTTTCTGCTGGGTTTGTCCATCAACATTGTCTCGCTGGCGGGTTTGGTGCTGGGCATGGGCGAAATTGTGGACAGTGCCATTATTATTCTCGAAAACGTGGAGGAAAAGCGGGATGCCGGCCTGAGCGTTGAGGAGAGCTGCGTTGAGGGAACCAGCGAGGTAATTGGTCCCCTGTTTACATCGGTGCTGACCAACTCGGCAGTGTTTTTACCGTTGCTGTTGCTGAGCGGGCTGGCGGGTGCCTTGTTTTTCGATCAGGCCCTATCGGTGTCGCTGGCCCTGGGGGTGTCGCTGTTGTGCGCCTACACGCTGGTGCCGGTGCTGTATTTTCTGCTCTACCGCCACCAGACAGTCAAAGTTATTGCCCCGCCCACCCGCGTGACGCGCTGGCTCGAGCGGGCTTACAATGCTACTTTCACGGCTGCTTTTCGCTATAAGTGGGGCCTGGGGGCGAGTTTGATGGTGTTGCTGGGCAGCGCGGTATGGGTGGGGTTTCGGATCGAGAAACGGGGTATGCCGGCTGTGAGCCGTACTGAGCTGGAAGCGTCTATCGACTGGAACGAACCACTCACGGTGGCCGAAAACCAACGCCGGGTCAACAGCCTCATCGGGGCACTGCAACCCGCCCCCGTGTATGTGAGTGCATTTACGGGCCAGCAGCAATTTTTGCTGAATCGCCAGTTGCAACAGACCGAAAGCGAAACGCTGCTTAGCCTGCGCACCGATTCTGAAGCGGCCTACCAGGCCACCGCCAAAAAGCTGACCCAGTACCTGCGGCAAGAGTACCCGCGTGCGGTGGCCGATGTCCGGCCCGCCCGCAACGTATTCGAGCAGTTATTTGGCACCACTGAACCAGCCCTGCGGCTCAAACTCTATAATACCCATGGACAGCAGGCACCCGACCCCGCTGTGGCCAGCCGCCTTCAGGCCCGGCTGGCCACAGCGGGCCTATCAACCAATACCCTGGGCACGCAGCGTCAGTTTAGCGTGCGCCTGCTGACCGATAAACTGCTGTTGTATGATGTGGCCGAAGAGCCGGTGGTGCAAACCCTCAAAACCGTATTCAACAACAACCAGATAACAAACCTGCAAAGCGAGCAGCGGTTTATTCCCCTGGTACTCTCAGGCCCCGACAGCCAGCTCAACTGGCAGCGTACATTTGTTTATAACCGCCAGAAACAAGCCATCCCGCTCCGCAGCCTGATCGAAGTAACCCCCCGCACTGACTACTCAGTTTTTTATGCCGATAGGGAAGGCCCCTTTATCCCGTTCAATTTTGAGACCGATGCCCACGACGTGGCTGATGTTCAGCAGCGGGTCGATCGGGTAGTGGGCACTGAGCCGGGCATCCTGGCCAACTGGTCGGGCCGCTATTTTAGCGACCGGCATTATTTGGGAGAGTTACTGGGCATTGTGGCCATTGCCATTGCCCTGTTGTTTTGCATTCTGACGGCGCAGTTCGAGTCGTTACAACAGCCACTCATTGTGCTGCTCATTATTGGGCTGGGCATGGCCGGGGCCGTTTGTTCGCTCTTTGTGTTTGGCAACAGCCTCAACGTGCTGTCGGCCATTGGTATGGTGGTGCTCATTGGCTTGCTCGACAACGATTCTATTCTGAAAATCGATACCATGAACCGGAGCGAATCGTCTGGCGGTGCCGGTGCTCTGTCGTTGATGGACAACATACGGCTGGCGGGTCAAAGGCGGCTAAAATCACAGATCATGACGTTTCTGACAACGGTGTTGGGTCTTATGCCCGTACTGTTTAGCGGGGGACTGGGTTCTGAGCTGCAACAACCCCTGGCCCTGGCGGTTATTGGGGGTATGTGCGTGGGCGTGCTGGTATCCTGGACGGTGATACCGCTGCTGTACTGGTGGCTGGCAAAAAAATGAACAGAAGTTGTAAAAATTATCGGGCACCCTGCTAAAGAACACCCGGCTGGGTTTAGCGGGCTGCTAACTACCTGTCAATAACGGTTCATCATCGTCTCTTTTCTTCCTTGTCAGGGGCCGCCCGATAGTTGCCGGGGTTCCAATGGCCTGGAATTTGCGTCTGAAATAGCCAAAAGAAATAAGCACCAGCCCGCTGTAGAGCACGGTCAGGGTGTAGGCTCCGTAGATGAAAAACAGGCGAAAACTGATGTCGCTCTGGCCGAAGTTTTTGTAGAGTAATACGCCCACACTGCCCAGATAGCCGTACCAGTCGGCGAGGGTGACAATGAACCCCACCGTGCTGACATACCGAAAGGAAGCCACCAACCGCTCAAAATACAGGCCATTGCAGGGCACATAGGCCATATAAAGACCTAAGCCTGTGAAAAGAAACCAGTTGCCCGCCGAGACGTAGCCGCTTTGATAGCCCCAGGTGCTGCCGCCCACCAGCAAGGCCCCCGCCAGCATGATGCCGTTGAGCAGCGCAAACGCCCGGAAGTTATTGGTAACTCGCTGGAGCAGGGCCATTACCGCCAGCACACCCACGGCCACGAGGGTTTCGGTGCGGGCAAAAATACCCGGATTCTGCACGCCCGCGTCGCGCAGGATTTCGGGGCCAAAGTTGTCGCGGAAGTCGCGGAAGGCGGTCAGCAGCACGTAGGAAGCGATAAGCAAGACTAAGCCCGGCCCGAAATTGCGCACGAAAGCCCGGCGCTCGGTTTGGCTCATGGGCTTGCGTTCGGTGCGGAGGGCGCGGTCTTCAGCCGTGGGCGGGGGCAACAGTGTTAAGCCATAGACTGATGCCAGCATGGGCAGCACAAACAGCGATCCCGTTACAAAGGGCAACCAGAATTCCGACACGCCCCAGCTGCTTTTGATGGTCAGGGCCACCGTTTTGACGAAACCCGACGCAAAAATAAACGAAGCCGTCAGCCCTGCCACCAGCGCGTCGGTTTGTTGGCGACCTTCCAGAAAGCCCAGCATAATGCCGTAGACCATGCCCAGCGGCAGGCCGTTCAGAAACAAAAAAATGATGTTGTAAGGGGCTGGTACTAAGGCAAACCCCAGCAGGGCCAGCAGCGAAAATCCCACCAACCCCAGCAAACTCCCCGCCCGACGCCCCGGCGGCATTTCTGACACAAACTTGACACCCAGACCTTTAGACACGGCATAGCCCAGCACCTGCGACGTGATGAGCCACGTTTTATAGCCAATGCCGGCAAAGGCCACGCCCTCAAAGGTCACGGCCGTGATGCCCTTGCGAAAAGCGTACATGCAGGCGTAGGTGCAGAAAGCAGCCGTGGCGCCAAAAAGCATAAAGGCCAGCGGGTGGCGGAGAAAAGCGGGGGGGGCAGGTCTGTTCATACGCCAATGGCTTCCATCACTTTAACAATTTTGTTACTGTAAATAATCCGTTGCACTGCCATTGTAGTGGGCGGTTAACACCGCCAGTGCCCTTGAGCCTTTGGCCGACCAACTCATGCCTTTCTCCTTTTGACGACGAGCAACTAATAGGTCTCCTGCCTTTTCCATCCGGCCAGAGCCAATGGGTTTACCCACACCTTGACGACGTCCGTAATCAATCAGATGAGGCTCATTCTTGACTAAATAATTTACTAATTCCTCCCATTTCACGGCATTACGGTAGGCATAGCCACGCAGTTTAACCAAAGCAGCAGCACCCTCTCCACGCCATAATAAACCCACCAACTCCTGGCAATATGCCACTTTGAGTTCTTTATCGGGAGCGATCATCGTCATCAAATCCCGTACTTTACGCTGTAAGTGATACCAATCCAGGATGTGTACGTACTGACCCCCAAAAATACTCACACACCGATTTTTGATCGTTCGAGAACCATCACTAATAACGACTATTCCCACTTTTTTGCCGCTGTAATACCGCTTTAAGCAGGCTTGGGCCAAGGAGCCTAAATCTATTCCAGTGGCCGCTACCACCTGAGCAAAGCCACCCTCTGGTTTGGCTATTAACAGGCTATCAGTGATGGTGCGTTGTTTAGAAGTCTTGGCTACTTTGTCACGGCAGACTTTCTGTTCACTTACAGAAACGCCATCTTCCATACAGACAGTTTCCTCATTATCAGGGTTATATATGTCTTCCAATCGTAAGTCAGGGAAGTTATAGCAGGCCTGTTGATCAATGAAGGCTTGTTGCCTTTGACCCATCTGCTCACTGGCTTCCAGCACCAGATGCTGAATATGCTGATCACTCATACTCACCCCGCCACAGCGTTCATGGGCTAATTCGCTAACCATCGTATAGCTCATCCGCGTTGCATAGCGACAAACAAAATCTACCGCACCGGCGGCCCGGCAGCCCCTGGCTCTCATAGCGGCTCGACTGGCCAAACACGTTAGCTTCCCGAAAATAATTCGTTGACCCATCGTCGGTCTTAAAACGGGCTAAATCAAAGACAAAATCACCATTGAGCGTCTTTACTTCCACGGGATAGGTTCCATTGGGACGTAGGCTGTTGGTAGTAGACATCGTCAGTTTTTTTTAAACACTTTCTGGCTTTGCTCCAGTAGCGTTTTGCTGACTTGTGGCAAGGCTTGTAAGCGGAAGTCTTCAACGGCCGCTTCAATCTTGTTAATCGTACCCAATTCGGAGGCTAAGGCCTGCTGAGTAGTTGCAATCTCGTTACCTTCGTCGTCGTAAATTGTCAGGCGGATGGTGGCCATAAGAAAAATCGTTTTCCCGAAGATACAAAAACAACGGATTATTTACAGCATCACAATTTTTGGGTGCAGACTTTTACCGGCGTGGTAAGGCAGCACAACCCGTACGTTGTCTTTCTGATAGATTCGATGACTACCTTTTGTGCGTATCCAGGCAAAACCATGCTATAACAGCAGACTTTCTGCTTCTTTAGCGTTGAGAACAGGTAATTTAGGCAACAGCTATTTCAAGTGATGAGGTGATAACTTCGTGCGATAAACGTTCCCTTATTTCGTCCTGACTCATCGTCTCCAGATACAGTTCTATCGCTTCCTGAATATTATTCCGGGCTTCTTCAAACGTATCACCCTGAGACCGCGACGGCGGACCGTTGACAGCCGTCTAATTGCGGACAGAAAACATAATAACCGTGTTCGTCTTTCTCATAAATAACATGGATATTATATTTCATACGGCTTTCTTTTTTGTGCAAAATAATCTAAAATCAGCAGATTGGCAATTTACCGGTTCACCAGCACCGACAGCCACGCGCTGCGCCCCGTGCCGTCAAGGCCCGAGCCGTGGGTGCGGTAAGCTGCGTTGGTCAGATTTTGTAGCTCGGCACTTATCGTCACGGCATGCCAGCGGTAGCCGCCGTTCAGGTTCATTACCTGCCAGGCCGGGGTGCCGCCTTTGGCAATTCTGTTATCGTCCCGGTCGCCTTTGGCCAAACGCGTTTGCGCCCCGGCATAGAGAAACTCAAACCGCGCCCACCACCCGGTTGCAGCCGGCTGATAGGTTAATCCAATGCGCCCGTTTAGTGGAGGAATCCGGCGAAACGGCTCGTTGGCGGTCCTGTTCTGACCGTGGGTGAAAGTAACGCCGGCGTAGGCCAGCCAGTTTGGCCACAGCGCATACTCGGCTTCGGCTTCCAGGCCACGAATGTAAGCTTCGGCACTGTTTTGTTTCAGATAAACCGGATACCCCCGGAGCGAATCCCCACCCGCCCGAACCCGGCTGATGAAGTTGGTTAGTTTGTTATGGTAAGCCAGCACGGTGGCCGAAAAACGCTCTGTACGGACTTTAACGCCAACTTCTTTATTCAGCGAACGTTCGGGTTTCAGTTGCGCATTAGGCACTTCGTAGCGAAAATCAACGATGCCCAGCGTGCCCAGGTCGTCGATGTTTGGTGCCCGGAACGCCGATTGGAGCGATGCCACGAGCCGCACCGTGGGAGCCAGCGCAAACGACGTGCCCACATTGCCCACCAGCGCCGATGGCCGGATGGTCACCATTCCCGCTGTTTGTTCGGGGATGGTGATGGCAAAAGCGTTGTAGCGCCCTCCGCCCGTAACTGTTAGCTTGTTGAAGGTAAACGTATGGAGCGAAAACAGGGCCATACTGCTCATGGTAGCTCCGTTGGGATATAAACCGCGTGTGGGCAGCACGGCCCGGGTTTGTGCGTTCACCTCTTCCCGACGGCTACCAACCCGGTCGTAGTACCATTCCACGCCTTGCTGCAGCTGCCAGTGGCGGGTGGGTCCGGCGGTGGCTACCAGCGTCAGGCCCGTTGTAGTGGTCTCGTCGCGTTCATAGACGGCCGTGAGGCTCCCGTTTTTCTGACTTTGGCGCCCTTCGGTTTGCCGTTGCCACGAAGCCGTCAGCTGCGCCGATGTCAAAAACGGCCGGTTAAAAAACCTTTCCAGCCTGGCATAGGCCAACTGCCGCCGTTGCGGGTTAAGCTGGTTAAGGGCAAAGTTTTCCAGCCGTATTTTATGATACACCGGCACGCTGTCCTGTTGGAGCTGCTGGTAGGCCACCGTCGCTACGAAGCGATCTGACAGCCGAAAGCGGGCTTTCACATCGCCCGACACCTGACCGTAGCCCGTTGGTGTTTGTCGGCCCAGCCCGCGCCCCGCCACCAGGTCGCCAAATTTACGGTAGGCCACAGCACCCGCCACCGCCACAGAAGGCGACGAAAATCCAGCCTCGGCGCGGCCGCTGTATTCCATGCCCTGCGTCATGGCTTTGGCAAACATCCCGCCGGTGAAGGTCTTCCGGTCGGCAAACTGCGGAGTTCTGGTCAGCACGTTCACCACGCCCCCAATGGCATCGGAGCCGTAGGACACCGAGCCACTGCTTCTGACCACCTCAATTTGCCCAACGCTCTGCGGGTCAATGGTATTCAGATACTGGTTTGGGCCGGAGCGAAACGTGGCATTATTGAGCCGGATACCATCGATCAGCAGCAGCGTTTGCTGCCCGGTCAGGCCCCGCACAAAGGGTGAGCCACCACCGTGGTTGGTCTTCTGCATAAAAACGCCCGTTGCCCCGAACAACGCATCGGGAACGCTGCGGGGGGCGCGCTGGCGCAGGTCGCGGGCAGTGAGCACGGTCGTTATTTCGGGGCGCGTGAAGTCGGGCATCTCCGAGCGCTGTAGCGTCGTAACTGTTTGCTGATTGAGCTGCACAGCCGTTGGCCGCAACCGAATATCCCGGTGCCAGGGCTGCCCGTCTTTCGTTATAATCACTTCCTCAACGGGCCGGTATCCGACCGCGCTGATCTGTAGTGTATACGTACCCGGCACGCTGGCAGGCATCTGAAAGCTTCCCCGTTCGTTGGTCAGGGTTCCCCGCAGCGTTGGCAGCAGGCGCACCGACACACCCGGTATGGGTAGGTTCGTTTGGCTGTCGCGAACCATGCCCGACAGCGATTGGGCGGTACTTACGCGGCTCAACACGATGATTATGAGCGTAAAGAGATGTTTTTTCATAGGTGAGCGGGTAACTCGGCAACGCAGATAAACTTTTTCGGAGACCTACTATGTTGTACAGGAATCTTCGTAGGTTTACTTCCTAAGAGACCGAATTTATGTCAAAGCAAATCGTAAATCAAAAGACAAGTGTCGAAATTTCGTTCGGCACTACCTTAACCACTGCATCGGGAGGTGCTTTGATTGGCGGAGGAATTTTTGGTATGCCTGGTGCTATAGTAGGTGCAATTGCCGGAACCGTATTCGGTATGGCGGCATCCTACCACGCCAACTTAAAAGATAAACACGCGCCAAGAAGAGATTGATGTCTTCTCCTACCTACTAACAGTAATTGCCGTGCAACTTTTTGTAGCCGATACAACTAATGCTATCCTGTTGGGCGGGTTCGGCGTGATCGTATATGCTTTCCTTCATCTTCGTATGAAGAGACATAAAGACCTCGAGTTAGCCAACGCCGTCATTGTCTTTCTGGCCTGGGTTTCTTTGGTCGGAGGAGTGCGCGTTTTGCTGCTAAGTTTTAACAAATCAGCTTGCAATTCGACTGAGATCGAACAAGTTTATATTTTCATAGGAGGACTGGCCGTCATCTGGACTTCATTTGTAGAGTTATATAAAAAGTACTTAGCCGTGTAGTTCTTTCATGTTTCGTGGCTGCCGGAGGCTGGGCGGCTACTTTCCCTGTTGCCGGTAGTGTTCGGCCCGCTGCTCCGCCCGGTCGTCCATGTCGGGACCCTGCTGAATTTTGCGCCAGTCGAAGTTTTTCCGGTAAGGCTTCATGGCCTGCTGCGGGTCAAAGACGCGGGCATCCGGCAACACGGCATCGTAGGGACGAAAGTCGGGTTTGTCGGTAAAAAAGTCCTGCAGCAGCGAGGCCGTAGCGTCATACTGATTCACGTACGGCACGCCGAGGATGTTATAAATCACTTTCAAAATCGACCCGAAGTTGGCGTGGGTATGCGACACGTACCCGCGTTTAACGTACGGCCCGGCCAGCATCAGCAGCGACCGGTGCGCATCCACATGGTCTACGCCCCCCTGCGGATCATCCTCGGTGATGATCACGAGCATATTTTTCCAGTATTTTGTGCGCGACAGGAAATGCAGCATCCGGCCCACGGCCAGGTCGTTGTCGGCCATGTACGAATGCAGGTACGGGTAGCCGGCTTCGGGGCGTGGGGTGGCACCGTGGTCGTTGGGCAGCATGGCGGTGATGAGCCGGGGCAGCGGTTGCTTTCCCCGGATCCAGCGGGCCGTAAATTCCCGCTCAAACTGATCCATCCTGAACTGGTCGGGGATGCTGGTGTTGTAACCGGCAAACTGGCGCGAGGTGTGCCGGAAGGCGGCTGCGGGCATGGGGAACACCACGGGGTGCGCCGTACCAAAAGCAGTGTCGAAAGGCTCCTCGGAGTTACCCGCATACTCATTTACCTGCCCGAAATTATAGAACGGCACTTTGCTGCGTTCCAGGGCTTCCCACAAACCGCCAATTTCGTTGTAATCCTCCGGGTCGATGCCCCCCGACGATTTGGGAAACCGCCGGCCGGGGGCTTTCGAGAACGCATCGAACCGCCCCGCCGAAGCCGCGTTGGCCTCTACCCACTCGTTCGGGATGGTGCCCATCATCCAGTGGTGCCCGTGGATACTGGCGTCCGAATCGCAGTAAAAGTTATCCGAAAAAGCAAACTGGCGGGCCAGCCGGGCGTGGTTGGGCATGACGTGGGCGGCTGTGATGCTGCGCACCGAATCGCCGGGCAAATCGGTTGTGCGGCCGCTGTTGCCCCGCGTCGTGGCCAGCCGGTGGCTGAAACTTACGCCCGTGCCGAAGCGGGCCAGCGTCGAATCACCGTTGCCGGTTTCGAGTTGCCCCAGCACTTCGTCGTAGGTGCGGTTTTCTTTGGTGATATAAACGATGTGTTTAATGGGACTGCGACCGGGTTTCAAAAGCCGACTGGCGGGCAACACCGGCAGTGGATTCCGGCCATTGTCGTCCATGGCTACGGTTTGATACGTATTGGCCAGCACCTGCCGGGTGTAGGTGGCCAGCTGCGCCGGGGTCGGCACCGGAACGACCTGAAACGTTCCCAGCTGAATATCGCCGATGTAGGTTCCCTGCGGTGGTTTCACAAAGGTGGCCCCGCCGTTGGGTCCCGCGCCGTAGCCCCGCGCCGAAGTGATATAGAGGGTTTTCTGGTCGGGTGAGAGGGCCACGCGGGTGGGTCCCCAGCCGGTTGGAATCAGGCCACGCACCCGGCGTGTTGGCAAATCGATC
>JAYVAP010000199.1:0-7817 GCA_043750915.1 Spirosoma sp.
GCCAGGAGGGTGTCTTTGTCATTGATGGTGTCGCGCTTCATGAGTGTTTTTTCCAGCACCGACCGCGACATGGCGTAGATCATAAAGTTATCGCCCGTGAAGATATTGGCATCCGCAGCACCCTGACCCAATCCTAAGGCACCCGCCAGGGCACCCATTTCGCCAAAGTTACTTCCACCCCCGGATCCTCCGCCGAGGTTAAAGGTAATATACGCGGTATAGAGGGGCTTTTTCTGGTGGGTGATATCATAGACAAAGCCAATAATGCCGCCCAAAAGGATGATGCCGAGCAAGAGTTTCCAGTTGCGCCGAAACACGTTTTTAATGCCCATCAAACGCAGTACGACCGCTTTGGGCGAAATCTGGTCGGGCGGCAGTGGGCGGGTTACCAAACTGGGCTGGTTCGTATTTTGGTTAGTAGATTGCATGATGGGGAGTAGCGAAACGAATTAACGGTTATTTGATGCTGCGGAAAGCCAGCACACCCAGAATCAACGTCATAACCGCCGACGTAAGCTGCGTTGCTTGTCCCAGAATCTGCTGCGGTGTTAGCCCAACCGTTGTCTGGCGTGGAATAACCACTTCTGATCCTGGTTCAACACGCGGGTAAATGTTGAAAAACATAAATTTGCGGGTCCGGTCGACCGACCCGTTGGCATAAACAACAAACGATTTCCGGCGCTGCGATTTGTTGGTGAAACCGCCCGACTGGGAGATATAATCCTGAAAGGTCTGGCCAGCGCGGTATTTTACCGTTGTTGGCAGGAGCACCTCGCCCTGAATCCTGACGGTTTCGAGCAGTTTGGGAATGCGCAGCACATCGCCCTCCTGTAGGAGAATATTTTCGGGCGAGGCCGGGTTAGCCACAATCTTTTTTAAATTGATACCAATCGACTCGGGCTTGTTAGGCGCGAGACCTTCTACCTCAACGGCCGATTTGCGCGCGTCGTTGGCCAATTCGCTGATGGCCTGCTGCTGACGGGCAATTTCATCGGGGCTTAGTTTCACCAACCGCACCAGCGTTGCCCCTTCCACATAGGCCTGGGGCGTGAGACCACCCGCCAAAACCACTAAGTCAGAAACCTTTTGGTCTTTGCTGCGAATGGCATAGGAGCCGGGTAAAATTACTTCGCCTTCCACATTGGCGTATGTTTGCACCAAATAGTTGGGCGACCGGCGCACAATAATCTGATCGAAGGGTTCGAGCACAAACTTGTTCTGATCGGTATTGATCGACAGGTCGCGGTTGACGTTGAAGCGGATGATCTCGGCCACCTGCGCCGATGCCGAGCGGGGGTCGACATCTTTTTTCCGGCGAACGACTTCCACCTGCGATGCGGCCGCCGATTCCCGCAGGCCACCCGCCCGCAGGAGGGCATCATTAAGGGTCATGTTGGCCATGTAGGGAAGCTCGGCCTGGGGCTGGTTTACCTCACCCTGCACCGACACCTGGGCCGACTCGGCCAGATCGAAACGGGATGGAATAATGACCTGGTCTTCGCGCTGAAGCGGGATGTCCGCTTCCGTACCGGCCAGGATGTTGGCCAGGTTGACCGTTATGTTTTCGATGGCCAGGTCCTCGCGGGTACGAACGATGCTGATGCGTCCGGTAAAGGCATCTCCTTTGAGTCCTTCGGCGGAGCCAATCAGCTGCTTCAGGGTTTTGTTCTGGTCCAGAGAGTACTGACCCGGCCGGAAAACAGCCCCCTCAATAGTGAGTTGATTCTCAAACCGGCCCAGCAACGGTTCAACCGTTACCAGATCGCCATCTTGCAGCACGAAGGTTTTGAATTCGGGTGTGGTCACGTCAACTACTTTCAGCTCCCGGTCGGTTACCCGCCGGATCTTGACCCGCCCTTTGTAGGCAGTGGACGCAAAATCACCGGCGTAGAAGAAGAGCCTGTCGAGGGTTTCGCCTTTCAGCATCTCGAAAAGGTTATTTCGTTTAACAGGCCCCACAATGTCGACCCGCTGGATAAATGTAGTGAACCGGATGTTGTCATTGTCCTGTAGCCGAAAGTCGTTGCTTTGCGTACCGTTGAGCAAATAGTCATACAGGTCGAGGGTTGCTGCCACCCGGTTGTTTCGGATCAGCTGCACCTTACGAAAAGAACCTAATTCGTTGGGCCCGCCCGCCTGATAGATGGCGTTCATCACCGTTGAGAGCGACGAGAGCGTGTAGGTGCCCGGCCTGACGGCATCGCCCGTGACGGTAACGCGGATGCTGCGGATACCGGCCAGCGACACTTCCAGAAAGGTATTTTTGGGGCCATACTGCGACGAACGCAGGCCCACATACTTCGTAGCCAGTCGGCCGGCAATTCGCTCTTTAGCCTGCTCTACCGATAAACCTGATACATAGACCGGCCCAATACCCGTTGCCTGAGCAAAATAAATCGAGCCTTCGGGCGATACCTTCTGGCTGTAGTCACTTTCCGAAAAACCATACAGCCGGATGTTCAGCAGATCGCCTGGCCCCACAATGTAATTGCGGGGTGTGGCCATGGAAATATTGGGCTGGAAGGGGTTGGTGGCGACCGGGTCGCTGAAGAGCGCACTGCCAAAAATGCGCAGCCGAAATTCGTCGGCCTGCCGACGGCGGACAGCTTCTGCATTCTTCTCCAGCAGGGCCTGATCCTGTTGGGCATCACTTACTTCTACCGGCGGCTCGCCGGGGTTGTTGGGATCGGCGGGCGTGCCATCGGCATTGGTTGGGGTAGCCGTAGTGCCGTTGCCGGTAGCGGGCTGGTTGGTGGGCTGCGCAGCGGTGCGGCCGGTGGGTACGTTACGGCCCGGCTGCTGACCCGTTTGCTGCTGAATCCGTTGTTGCACACTGGGCGGCAAATTATTGATATTGGTGCCCGGCGGCAGGGCATTGCCCCGTCCCGGCTGGGTGCCGGGCTGCGGGGTGTTGCCGCGCGGAGCGGCTGGTGCGGGGGTGGCTCCCCCCGACGAGGGCGAAATCTGTGCCTGTGCCACTGGCCCGCGTGCTACTAAGCAGAGCAGCAGCAGGGTGGTGCCTGCCCGACGTAAAAGAGGGGAAAAGGCCGGATGAAAAAAAAATGACGGAAAGCGGTGATTAATTCGCAGTTTTTGCATATTTTTAAGATGTCGCACAGTTTCTGTGGTGATGGGGACGAAGACCGGTATCCAACGACATTAATGAGCCATATCGTATGCGACGCAGTTTAGTCGGCAAAGTAAGTGAACTTTTGCCGAATTATAAACAGTTTCCTATTCTGTGGAATGTTTTATAACTTGCCCACAGGGTATAATTTTTCCGATGTTGCCCGCAAATCCGTTACCCGCGTTCTCCCCCTGTTTTCTGATTTTCATCTAAAAAACTGCCATGGCAGACAGCATAAACCAACCGGTTCAATACAACGAAGACAGCATCCGCTCGCTCGACTGGCGCGAACACATCCGGCTCCGGCCGGGCATGTATATTGGTAAACTCGGCGATGGCTCAGCCGCCGACGATGGCATATACGTCCTGCTCAAAGAAACCATGGACAACTGCATCGACGAACATATCATGGGCAACGGCAAAACCATCGACGTGCGCGTGACCGACCACCGCGTGGAGGTGCGCGACTATGGCCGGGGCATTCCCCTCGGCAAAGTTGTGGAAGTCGTATCCAAGATAAACACCGGTGGTAAATACGATTCCGGCGCGTTTCAGAAGTCGGTGGGTCTCAACGGCGTTGGTACCAAAGCCGTCAACGCGCTGTCGGCCTACTTCCGGGTGCAGTCTTACCGAGAAGGGCGCACCGCTTGGGCCGAGTTTGAGCCGGGCGACCTCAGACAGCAGGGCGACGAACCAACCACCGAGCGCAACGGAACACTCGTCTGCTTTGAGCCGGACGAAACCGTTTTTCGCCATTTTCATTACGTGCAGCCGTTCCTGGAAAAAATGATCTGGAACTACTGCTACCTCAATGCAGGCCTGATCATTGTTTTTAACAAACAAAAATTTGTGTCGCAAAACGGCCTCCTCGACTTGCTGCGCAACAGCACCGAGGCCGATGCCCTGCGCTATCCCATTATTCATTTGCGGGGCAGCGACATTGAAATTGCTATGACCCACGGCAATCAGTATGGCGAGCAGTATTATTCGTTCGTGAACGGGCAGAATACCACGCAGGGCGGCACCCACCTCAACGCGCTCAAAGAAGCCGTGGTGGAAACGGTGCGCAAACACTTCGACAAAACCTACGATACCACCGACATCCGCGCCAGTATCATTGCGGCCATCAGCGTTCGGGTGCAGGAGCCGGTGTTTGAGTCGCAGACGAAAACCAAACTGGGGTCCATCAACATGTCGCCCGAGCAGAATGCCCAGTCGGTCAACTCTTTCGTGAAAGATTTTGTGAAAGATCGCTTAGACGATTTTCTGCACATGAACCCCGCCGTGCGCGATGCCCTCAAAAAACGCATCGAGCAGTCGGAGCGGGAGCGGAAAGAACTGGCCGGTATTAAAAAATTGGCCAACGACCGCGCCAAAAAAGCATCGCTGCACAACAAAAAACTCCGCGACTGCCGCAACCACCTCTCAGACCTTAAATCGGACGACCGCTACCAGACTACTCTCTTTATTACCGAGGGCGACTCGGCGAGCGGGTCGATTACCAAATCGCGCAATGTGCAGTTGCAGGCCGTGTTCAGCCTGCGCGGCAAACCCCTCAACTGCTACGGGCTGACAAAAAAAGTGGTGTATGAAAACGAAGAATTTAACCTGCTTCAGCACGCCCTCGACATTGAAGAGGGGCTGGATACCCTGCGCTACAACCGCATCGTGATTGCCACTGATGCCGATGTTGACGGGATGCACATTCGGTTGCTGATGCTGACGTTTTTTCTACAGTTTTTTCCCGATTTAGTGCGCAATGGGCATCTCTACATTCTGGAGACACCGCTGTTTCGGGTGCGTAATCCCAAAAATCATAAAGAAACGACGTATTGCTACGCCGACGACGAAAAACAGGGGGCGATTGACAAACTGACAAAAGCGGGTAAAAAAGTCGAGATTACCCGCTTTAAGGGGCTGGGCGAGATTTCACCCGATGAGTTTGGCCTCTTCATCGGCGAGAATATCCGGCTGGAGCCCGTTATCATGGAAAAAGATACGTCGGTACCCAAATTGCTCAACTACTATATGGGCAAAAACACACCCGACCGCCAGCGATTTATTATCGACAACCTGCGCGTGGAAAAAGACCTGGACGAAGTTGCTTTGGTATAAATTTTCAGGGGTCAGTTGTAACCGTCATAGGTGCTAATAGCGTATGTTTGCGTCCTACACCCATAATCTCTTGCCAACTCAGGCCGCAATAACTTTTTCGATGACCCTCGAATCCCTCCGTACTGACATTGACACCCTCGACGATCAACTTCTGATGCTGCTCAACGAGCGCATGGAGCTGGTGCGCCGGGTGGGCGAACTCAAGCGCACCACCAACACGGTTATTTATCGGCCCGAGCGCGAAAAGCAGATTCTGGACCGGCTGCACGGCAACAACGCCGGGCTGCTGAACCGCGCGGCCATCGAGGCCATTTTTCTGGAAATCTTTGCCGTATCGCGCAACCTCGAACTGCCCGAACGGGTGGCTTACTTAGGTCCCGAGGGCAGTTTTACGCACCAGGCCGCCGAGAGCCGTTTTGGGGCCATGAGTGCCTACGTGGCCCTGCCCACGATCCGGTCGGTGTTCGAGAGTGTTGAAACGGGGCGGGTGCGGTTTGGGGTGGTGCCCATTGAAAATAACCAGGAGGGTGTTGTCAGCGAAGCCATCGATCTGCTGTTTGAAAAAGACCTCCGCATTGCCGCTGAAGCCGAAATTCCGGTTCATTTTACGTTTGCCACCCAGGTCGAAAACCTCGCCGACATCACCCATATTTATTCTAAAGACATTGCGTTCCGGCAATGCAGCAAATTCCTCAACGATTCTTTCGATGGTTTGAAAGCCGAATTTGTGCCGGTCGAATCGACCTCGAAAGCGGCTAAACTGGCGGCTCAGCAGCCCCATACGGCGGCCGTTTGCTCGCACATTGCGGCCAAGCTGTTTGATGTGCCGGTGCTGTTCGACAACATTGAAGACAGCGACCTGAACCGCACGCGCTTTCTGATTCTGGCGAAAGATTTTGTGAATCAGCCCAGTGGCCGCGACAAAACCACGCTGATTGCCCGCCTGCCCAACACCGAGTCGCCGGGCGTACTGGCGGAGTTTTTGCAGGAATTCAACCGCCGGAAAATAAACCTCACCAAAATTGAGAGCCGTCCCCTGCGCTACGGTGCTACCTTCCGATACTGGTTTCTGCTCGAGTGCGAAGGCCACGCCAGCGACCCGGATTTGCAGGAAATTCTGAACCACCACGCAGCCGAAGTGAAACTGCTGGGGAGCTACGTGCGGGTAGCCACCTGAAGCAGGCATCGCCCCAGACAGCCCTGAATTCAACGGATGCGGATATCGCGAATTGCAATTTGTAGTTTATTGGGTTAAACAAAGCCTGCAACAACTGACCTGCTGATGGATGACCGCGAAAAAACCGACAAAATTGTTGAGGCTCGCCTGAAACTCAAACGCCGGTTTGAGGCTAAAATGGCCGGAACACCCTCCATCACGGATGCCAAACCGCGCGGGACCGGCCCGCTAAACCGGCACGGGATGGCCGCCGTTCCCGTTGGGCAAACCATAACGGCCAAATGGCCCGTGCTGGACCTGGGCTATCAGCCCGCCATCCCGACCGACAAATGGCAGCTCAACATCGATGGCGAGGTGAACAACCCCCTTCGGTTGAAATGGCCCGATCTGATGGCACTCCCGCAGGTCGAAGATACCAGCGATTTTCACTGCGTCACCGCCTGGTCGCGGCTGAACATTTCCTGGACAGGTGTCCGGTTCACGGACCTGGCTGCCCTGGTCGACCCCAAAGGAACGGCCACCCACGTGATGTGCTACGGCTACGATGGCTACGCCACGAACCTCTCGCTCGAAGAAGCCCTTAAATCCGACGTGTTGCTGGTTCATACTGCTGACGGCTTGCCCCTAACCCGCGAACACGGGGGCCCGCTGCGGATGATTACGCCCCAGCTTTATGCCTGGAAAGGTGCCAAGTGGATTAAAAGAATTGAGTTTATGCCCATGAATAAACCCGGTTTCTGGGAGGAACGGGGCTATTCTGACACCGCTTACCCGTGGCGAAACGACCGTTATTCCTGAGTCAGTAAGGAGGGTGGGTAGTATCTGTAGCTTGTAGAAGGACGGGATAATTTGTTATGGCAAATGTGTTCGTAAAAACATTTCTCTTCGTCTATGAACCATTCAGGTATTATTTGTACTTTAGCCCGATATTACGGTTGTCGAACACTGTGCCTACCAACACTTCTTATATAACAGACGATTCAACGCTCTGGCTTGCCTTCAAGCAGGGCGACCGGACAGCGTTCGCCAGTTTGTATGACCGTTATAGTCAGGACCTTATCAGCTACGGCTATCGTGTAACAACGAATCGTCAGTTGATTAAAGACAGTATACAGGACCTTTTTCTGTATCTCTGGCAAACGCGCGAAAATGTAGCCAATACCGATTCTGTCAAATTTTATCTTTACCGATCGCTGCGCAACCGCATTGTGCGCATTCAGCAGGAAACCAACCGTATTCCTCTGGCCGACCTCGATTGTGTCAATGAAAGCATCTGGTCTGATGTGTCCATCGAGTTTCAGATAGTAGCCAGCGAAACCTGGAACGAGCAGGTAAACCGGCTCCAGAAATTTATTGAAGGCCTGCCCAAACGACAGCAGGAAGTTATTCAGCTGCGCT
>JAYVAP010000200.1:0-7957 GCA_043750915.1 Spirosoma sp.
TCGCTAATGCCGTAACGATAGAAGGACACTTCCGGGCCAGCGATCAGCAAACGACGGAGCCGCCTGTTTTTCTGCATCCCGAAATCCAGTGGCTCTATGCGTTTGGCTTCGCGTTGCCCGCCGACAAACAAGACGCGCTGCTGGCACTGCCCCGCCCGTCGCTGACGGCCGATTTGTCGAAGGTGCTGCTCGATATTGTTTACCGCTACGCCTACTTCCAGGAGCAGGAGTGGGATGAAGAGCAGCACAACTTTACCAGTCATGCGCTGCTGCTGGCTGCCGAACTGCGGGCCGACGAGTGCCTGCCTGTGGTGCTGGAGACCCTGCGGCAGGATGATGATTTCCAGGAGTTCTGGTGGGGCGACTACCTGAGTGATTTCTACGAGCCATACTTCCGGCAACTGCTGCCCGCCCATGCCGAAGCACTAAAGGCGTTCATGCAGGAGCTCGACGTGAACACCTCCGCGAAGGCATGTGTTTCGGAAGCGTATGCGCAGGAAGTACTGGCAGACCCGTCTCTGAAACCAACTGCCCAGGCCTGGTATGCCGACGTGCTGAGCTACCTTATCGAACACGCCGACGATGAACATGTGTTGGACACGGACCTGATTGCCTTTGTCATCGGCGACATTACCGACCTGCAGTTGACCGATCTGCTGCCGCTGATCCGGGAAGCGTATGGGCGTGATCTGGTGACGAAGACCATTCAGGGCGATTTAGACGATACGGAGCAGGAAATGGTCAGCCTCACTTATCCCACTGACCAGCGTCCACTGCGCCCGTTATCGGAACAGTACGAGTACATGCGCGACCCTGCCGCCTACCGGCAAGCTCATCCTGACCTGGTGCAGGAAAGACTCAGCGACGATTTCATGAACAGCCTGGAAGCAAAAGAGACCGAATGGGCTTTTTTGTACGACGATGAGGACGAGGATGCAAGAGACAATGACCCCTTGTTTTCCACCCCCCGAATGCCGTTTTTTTCCGGCCTGGTGCAGCCACTTATCAAACAACCCGTGCCCGGCCGCAACGACAAGGTATCCGTGCGCTACCCCGATGGAACTACCCTGCGGGATGTGAAGTACAAAAAGGTAGAAGCAGACGTGGAGGCCGGCGCGTGTGAATTGCTGTAAGTGGCAGCACCCCGGCCATCAGTCCGTAATTAATCAGGCCAATGTGTCGGATTCTCGCAGCAGGGCCTGATTGATGGTTTTGGCCAGCCCCGGCCCTTCATAAATAAAACTGGTGTAGACCTGAATTAAACTGGCACCGGCATCGAGTTTTTCCTGCGCGTCACGGGCCGATGCAATGCCCCCTACGCCAATAATTGGAAATGCTCCGCCCGATTGCCGGTGCAAATATCGGATCACCTCCGTAGCCCGCTCGCGCAGGGGTGGCCCGCTAATACCGCCTGCCCCCATCTGGGTCACCACCTGGGCATTGGTCGTCAGCTCGGCTCGGCTGATGGTGGTGTTGGTGGCAATAACGCCCGCAATGCCGGTGTCGGCAACAATAGCGATGATGTCGTCTAACTGCCCATTGGTCAGGTCGGGGGCAATTTTGAGCAGAATGGGTTTGGGGTTTGGTTGCTGGTGGTTTTCGGTTTGCAGGGCCGTTAGCAGGTGGGTGAGGGGTTCGCGCTCCTGCAGGTCGCGCAGACCGGGCGTGTTGGGCGAGCTGACGTTAACCACAAAGTAATCGACCGTGTCGAACAGTTCCCGGAAAGCCAGCAGGTAATCGGTTAAGGCATCGGCATTGGCCGTGTCTTTGTTTTTGCCGATGTTGCCGCCCACAATTACTCGGCGACCGTTTCGGTTTTTGCCGAACTGCCGCAGCCGCCCGGCAGCCGGACCCGCGCCTTTGTTGTTGAAACCCATTCGATTCAGCAGTCCGCCATCGGCTTTGAGTCGAAACAAACGCGGACGCGGATTTCCGGGTTGCGGGCGGGGTGTTACCGTCCCGATTTCGACAAAGCCAAACCCCAGATCGCTAAGCTCGCGCACTAATTCGGCGTTTTTGTCGAAGCCGGCCGCCATCCCAACCGGGTTCGGAAATGTCAGCCCGAAAAGGTGCCGCTCCAGCCGGGCATCATTGACAACGAACCAGTGGCGGCTCAGTGCCGACACGCCCGGAATGGCAAAGGCCAGCTTCATCAGCGAGGTAACGAAGTGGTGAATGCTTTCGGCATCGAACCGAAACAGCAACGGAAGAATAAGACGCTTGTACATGCTGAAGTGCCGCCCCGCCGGGTCGGCCGTTAGTTACTGTTACCAACCCCGGCCAACCCGGTGGGATCGGCCCGGCGGTTAGCCAAACAAGTTGGACGACAGGTAGCGGTCGCCCCGGTCGCAGATGATGCATACAATAACCGCATCGGTATCTAATGCCTGCGCCACCCGTAGTGCGGCCCAAACGGAGCCGCCACTGCTCATGCCCGCAAAAACACCTTCGACGCTGGCTAACCGCCGGGTCATCTGGGTGGCATCTTCGGTCGATACCTCGATGATGCGGTCGACGCGCTGCGGCTCAAAAAATTTAGGCAGATATTCGACGGGCCATTTGCGGATACCGGGTATTGAGGAGCCGTCGGTGGGCTGGCACCCGATAATCTGAATGGCCGGGTTTTGTTCTTTGAGGTAGCGCGACACGCCCATGATGGTGCCGGTGGTGCCCATGGTGCAAACAAAGTGGGTGATTTTCCCGTTGGTATCGCGCCAGATTTCGGGGCCGGTGGTGCGGTAGTGAGCCAGATAATTGTCGGGATTGGCAAACTGGTTGAGCATCAGGTAGCCGGGTTTCCGGGCCTGCTTATCGGCATAGTCGCGGGCCAGCTCGATGGTATCTGTCAGGGTGACTTTGGCCCCGAAGGCTTCCATGGTGAGCACGCGTTCGCGGGTGGAATTTTCGGGCATAACCAGTTCGATGGCAATGTTTTGGATCCGGGCAATCATGGCCAGCGCAATGCCGGTGTTGCCGCTGGTGGCTTCTACTAAGGTCATGCCCGGGCGTAGTTCGCCCCGGTCCAGGGCACCCTGAATCATGCTGACGGCAGCCCGGTCTTTAACGCTGCCGCCGGGGTTGTTGCCTTCGAGTTTTCCGTAGAGAACTGTGTTGGTATGGGGCGGTGCTGCCGATGCTGCGAGGAGCCGGTTGAGTTCAACCAATGGGGTGTTGCCAACCAGATCGAGTAACGTTGCCATGGAAAAAAGAATAGACCTGTTTTCTTTTGTGAAGGCTTACTGCATCCAATAAGTTCGTTGGGGCGGGTGCCCGGCCGGTTGGAACATTGGCTGCCGGCAGCGGATAGAAAACGAATACCGGGCACAATTTTTGCTGTAAATCAAGCACCGTAACAGAAAAAAATGAAGACTTTTGTCAACTAAATCGCCAAACTCAAAGTAAGTTTAGCCGGTCGAACAAGAGGTTATATTGGCCATCGGCAAGATATTTTCTCGAATAACTTTATGAAAAATAAGCACGCGCTCATCAGACTCTGCTGGGCCACGTTATGCCTGATTTGTTTAGAAGTTCGGGCGCAACCCTACAAGGCGGTCGTTTTCGTTGCCACAGGTATGACCGTCGAGTCTAAATACATTGCCCTCACGCTGGCGGGTATTGTTAACCGTGATTCGGCCCGGCTGTATCTGCGCAATGTCTACGAAAACTGGTCGCATAACCAGACCGACGAGGAGTTTGAGGCTATTTATCGCAACCGGGGCAACGTGCAGTTCGAGGAAATAACGTCGATTGGGGCATTGGTGAACCGATTTCGCCCGTTCGTGAACGGGGCTATCACCTACGACATTACCAAAACGATCAAAAATTATCCGACTGATCCGGGCGTATACTGGCAAGCTGAATTTGCCGGTACGCTGGGCGGGCTCACCAACCGGCTGCCCTGCACACCCGCCACGGCCGCCACGCTGGGCCTCGCCGTGAGCAGTACGCTGGTGCTGACCGATGCCTTCGACGGCGACGCGCCCATTACCATTCCGGGCCAACTCGAAACCGGCAACGACTGGAACAACCCGGCCAACACCAGCGATGTCAATTACCAGACCCTGCTCACGTGGGGTGTTCAGAATGTGTTGCCCCGCGCCAACCCTAAAAAGTTTTACTGCCGCGAACTCTGCGACATTGCCGTGCAAAACCGCATGTTTCAGACCAACCTTGCTGGTCCCAGTTCGCTCGATTTCGACCAGATGCCTACCTGGAAAGCAGTCATTTTAGAAAACACCTTTAATTATTTACACAGCAAAAATTTCAATGGCCTGTTCGGGGTTTATGGCTGGGTGTGGCCCGAACCAATTATACAGTGGATTGCCAGTTTCGGGGCTACGTTTCAACCCATTCTGATTGGAAATCTGTCGTTCCATGGGTCGTTTCCCATCACAGGAGCCGTTTTCGACCGCCCGTCTTACGTCGGCGATTATTCGACGCTGGTTGTCGATAAAAACAAGCACTATGTAACGATTGTTGGTTCGGAAGGTGACTCGGGCAACTGGTCGATCGGGTTTCAGAGCGGGGCCTGGCTTTCGACCAAACGCGGGAGCGTGCCGGTGACCTGGGGAACCAACCTGACCTTGTTTGAGGATTGCCCGTTTGTGGCGCGGTATTTTATGGAAACGGCCACCCCCAACGATGGCTTTGCCGCCGTTATCTCGCCCCTGGGCTATACCTATATCGACATGCTTCCCCCCGAAAGTCGGGCGGCCGCCGTGGCTGAAACGCAGCGGTTAATGGCTAAATACAAGATCAACGACATCTACGCCTACAAGCACTACGCCCCCAGAACGGGGTTCAGCTACCGGGGCGTGCCCATCTCCAATAACTACAATATCCCTAAACTATCGCAGTTTAACCGGGATGCGGGCGTGCCTGGCGCTACCTACCTCAATGAGCCAACACTACCTTCTCAGGTTCCCTACACCAGTCCCGAAGGACAGGTGTTTTTCAGCCAGGGCAGTTCAACGTTCTACAGCGATGCCAGTGTACCCCAGGATATGGCCAACCGGATTCTGAATCTGCTGCGGCCCCGCCCCACACCTTCGTTTCTTATTGGCGGCTACCAGCGGTTTCGGCAGGACGATTTTGCCAACCGGATTTCGAAAAGCCTGGCCGATATGTCGCTGGCAATGGTCGAGGACGTTATTAACCGGGTTAAAGCCGACCCCACGCTGGGCAGCCAGGTTGAGTTTGTTACGGTTGAAAAACTAACGGGCCTGATCAAACGAAATCAGGGATTGGCTCCCCTGCTGACCCTGCCCGCGCCGTGGACAAAGCCGGTTAGCTGGAACACCGGTTTGCCGTCGGACGTAGAAGTTTATCAGTATCAGGGCACCATTGGGGGCGGGGCGGTTAAAGCCTTTGCGGTGGCGGTCAACCTGTCGTCGCCGGTGGTTCGGTTAAGTCCCGAGGGTGTGCCCGGCACGTTGCGCACCCCAACGGACTTTTATAACGATGCGCCCACCACAACGCCCATTGTGGTGAACGGCGGTTTTTTTGGATCACCCAATCAAAGTTTTAGTCTGCTGATAAAAAACGGCGCGGTCGTTTTTCCCAACATAAAGGCACTCACACGCCCATTCAACGGGGTCAACACCACCTATTACCCCACCCGTGGGGCGTTTGGGGTGAGTGCCTGCTGCAATCGGCCCAGTATCCGATGGGTTTATAATGTGGGAACTTCCAACACCACTTATGCTTATCCCCAGCCCAGTCCCAACACCACTGCCGCCCCGCCCCAGCCCCAGCCCGATGCTACCTTTCCGGCCAACGGCAACCTGTGGGGGGCCAGCTACGCCATTGGCGGGGCACCCGTTCTGATCAAAGACGGCACAATCCGCATCACCGATACGGAAGAATTAATCAACGTCGACAATACCACGCGCCGGGCCAGAACGGCCATTGGTTATATGCTCAACAATGTTGCGGTGATGCTGGTGGTAGAAGGAGGCACAACCAATTCGCAGGGGCTTACGTTGCTGCAGCTGGCCACGATGATGAAAGACATTGGCCAGTTCGAGGCCCTTAATTTAGACGGTGGCGGCTCCACAACCTTATTGATAAATGGGGTCGAAGCCGTCCGCCCGTCCGATGGCTCACAGCGGGCCATGGGCACCGTGGTTACCGTTAAATTGTAGTAGCGGGGGGGAGGTCCTGGTGGCGGTCTAAACAGCTATCCATAAAAAAAACCGGCTCGCAGGAACCGGTTTTTTTTATGGATGAGTCCTTATTTTTTCTGTTTCTCCAGCTCTTCGTCCCGTAGTGGGCGACGAAGAATTTTGCCAACGTTCGACTTGGGCAACTCGTCGCGAAATTCAATCAACCGCGGTACTTTGTAGGGCGTCAGGTTCTCGCGGCAGAAGGCCGTGATTGTTTCGGGCGTTAAGGCGGGGTCTTTTTTTACCACAAAAACCTTCACCACCTCGTTCGATTTCGGATCGGGAACGCCAATGCAGGCTACTTCCAGCACGCCGGGGCACTGCCCCACCACGTCTTCAATTTCGTTTGGATATACATTGAAACCGGACACCAGAATCATGTCTTTTTTGCGGTCCACAATTTTAAAGAATCCGTCTTCATTCATCACGCCCACGTCGCCGGTTTTGAACCAGTCGCCCAGCATCGTAGCGGCTGTTTCTTCGGGGCGGTTGTAGTAGCCACTAAAAACCTGCGGGCCCCGCGCCACAATTTCGCCGGGTTCGCCAATGGCAGCATCGGTGCCGTCTTCCCGGATAATTTTCATGTCGGTGCCGGGCCAGGGAACGCCAATGGTACCCACGCGCACGGTGCCATCAATAGGGTTAGACGACAGCACGGGCGAGGTTTCGGTCAGGCCGTAGCCTTCGCAGGGGGTGTTGCCGGTGAGTTTGGTCCAGCGGTCGGCCACGGCTGTTTGCAGGGCCATTCCCCCCGCTGAGGTAACGCTCAGCTGACTGAAATCGACCTCGCCAATGCGCGGGTGATTCAGCAGGCCGTTGTAGAGCGTGTTGACACCGGTGAAGGCCGTAATTTTGTACTTCTTCAGGTCGTCGATAAACGTATCCAGATCGCGCGGGTTGGTGATGAGCAGGTTCATGGCCCCACTTTTTAGGGCTGCTAACGCGTTGGTTGTCAAGGCATAGACGTGATATAAAGGCAGAGCCGCCACAATGATTCCCTGTCCATCGGCAACGCCCCCCGGCTTCATCCAGACATCCTGACACTCGACGTTCGAGATGATGTTGCGGTGGGTAAGCATAGCTCCTTTTGAGACCCCGGTGGTGCCACCGGTATACTGAACGAAAGCCAGATCGGTATTTTTGATGGCCACCGGCCGGAACGGCTGTTTTGCCCCCCGGCTAAGCGCGTCGGCAAACGAAATGGCATCGGGCAGGTTATAGGGAGGCACCAGCTTTTTGACATACTTGACAACGGCGTTGACGAGTTGCTTTTTGGGGAACCCCAGCAGGTCACCCAGGCCCGTAATGATGACGTGTTGAATATCAGTTCGGGCAAGAATTTTTTCTAAGTTGCCCGCGAAATTGGTCAGGATCACAATGGCTTTCACGCCCGAATCCTTGAACTGATGCTGCATCTCGCGGGGCGTGTAGAGGGGGTTGGTATTGACCACTGCCAGGCCCGCCCGCAGTGCCCCGAACATGGCTATGGGATATTGCAGCGTGTTGGGCATCTGAATGGCAATCCGGTCACCTTTTTGCAGTTTCAGGTCGTTTTGCAGGAAAGAGGCAAACTGGCGCGAGAGCCGGTCGACCTCGCCGAAGGTAATATGTTTGCCCATGCAGGCGTAGGCGGGGCGGTCGGCAAACCGGCCAAAGGCTTCATCCATCAGGGCCGCCAGCGACGGGTAGGCATCAGGATTGATATTGTGGGGAACGCCTTTTGGGTAGAAGCGGAGCCAGGGGTGGGGGTGTACGGTTGAAGGGGTTTCCATGCGGGGATTGTCCGTTTTTTA
>JAYVAP010000201.1:0-6155 GCA_043750915.1 Spirosoma sp.
ATCTTTAACATTTGTAAGTTTGAGAACCAGATTTGTTTTTCCCGTTTAGTACAATGTTTGTACTATTACATTTTTTACAAGTGTGCGCAGTTTAGATCATTTGTTTTTTTTACAAAAAAACAAATGATCAGTTAAAATTTAACACTACCTATTTGTGTAGTATGAAAAGTTTCGTGTACCTCCTTTGCCTGACGGTCTCGCTCGCCGGCCTGCCGGCCTGTAAAAAAAATGACACGCCAAGACTCGCTGACCAACCCCGTCACCAAGAAAGATGAGTTAGTGAAGTACAAAGTACAGCTTATCTATACCAGACAATAGTAGAAACCGTTTCTGCTGCCCATTTCCTGCGCCCTATGCCTATTCGTATTACATTGTGTTTCCTGCTGATGCTGTCGGTTTTAACCGCACTGGGCCAGTCGCATCGTCGGGCGCAGCTAACGGCTCCCCAGCCCAATAACAGCCCGGTGCCTGTGGTGGCGGCCCCGCAGGCGCGGCTGCTCGAAAGTATGCGGCTCAACAGTTCGGTGCTCAACCAGGCCGTGAAGTACTCCATTTATCTGCCGCCCGATTACTATGTCTCCAACCGGCACTACCCGGTTGTGTATCTGCTGCACGGCTACGGCGACGATCACACTGGCTGGGTGCAGTTTGGTGAGGCCGACCGCCTTGCCGACGAAAACATCCGAACGGGCCAGTTGCCACCCCTCATTATTGTGATGCCTAACGGGGGAACCAGTTTTTTTATTAACGATTATCAAAACAAGGTTCGCTACGAGGATATGTTCGTGCAGGAGTTGATTCCCCACATCGACTCCTCGTTTCGCACCCGCACCCAGCGTGAATACCGGGCCATTTCGGGGCTGTCGATGGGCGGTTTTGGCGCATTGACTTTGGCCATGCACCACCACAATTTGTTTGGCTCATGTGCAGCCCTGAGCGCATCGGTCCGCACCGACGAGATGCTGGTTGCCCTCCCCGACGAGCGGTACAACACTGTTTTTAGTCCGGTTTTTAGCGGACCCCTGAAAGGCGAAGATCGGCTGACGATGACCTGGAAACGCAATAACCCGCTTACCCTGGCCCGCTCAGCCCCCGAAAGCAACCTGAAACAAGTGCGCTGGTACATCGACTGTGGCGACGACGATGCCTTGTCGGCGGGCAATGCGCTGTTGCACATAGCCTTGCTCGACCGCAAAATTCCCCACCAGTACCGCGTGCGCGATGGCGATCATAACTGGACTTACTGGCGCACCGGCCTGCCCGATGCCCTCAAGTTTATGGGTGAGGAGTTTCGGCGGTAGCTATGGGCAAAGGGGGACCAAAATGGACGACCAACAAAACGCATTCATCGGCTACACCGCTTCCTTTTTGAGTTTGTCGCGGAGCTGAAACAGCTCGTCGCGCAGGCGGGCCGCTTCCAGAAAGTCGAGGTCTTTGGCCGCACGCTCCATCTTCACCTGCGTGTCGTGAATAAACTTTTCGAGGTCATTTTTGCCCATGTATTGCACCACAGGGTCGGCGGCCAGCCGGATTTCGTCGGGCTCCACATAAAACTGTTTCACCTTCGAGTCGGCCACTTTGGTTTGGCCTAAAATAGCCTCGCGTGACTTGATAATGGTTCGGGGCGTAATGCCGTGGCTGGCGTTATATTCCTGCTGAACGGCCCGTCGCCGGTTGGTCTCGTCGATGGCCTTTTGCATGGAGCCGGTCATTACGTCGGCATACATAATGACTTTGCCGTTCACGTTGCGGGCCGCCCGGCCAATGGTTTGAATCAACGAGCGGATATCACGCAGGAAACCTTCCTTGTCGGCATCCATGATGGCCACCAGCGACACTTCGGGCAGGTCCAGCCCTTCGCGCAGCAGGTTCACGCCTACCAGCACGTCGAACAGGCCCAGCCGCAGGTCGCGCAGAATCTCGACGCGGTCGAGGGTTTTGACTTCCGAGTGGATATAGCGCGTTTTAACGCCCACGCGCTCCAGATACTTGGTCAGCTCCTCGGCCATACGTTTGGTTAGGGTTGTCACCAGCACCCGCTCGCCGGCTTTGACGCGGGCATCAATGGCTTCGAGCAGGTCGTCGATCTGGTTCAGGCTGGGCCTGACATCAATTTCGGGGTCGAGCAGGCCGGTGGGTCTGATAAGCTGCTCCACCACCACGCCTTCGCTTCGGCGCAACTCATAGTCTGATGGGGTAGCCGACACGTAGATCGACTGGCCGCACAGCCCTTCAAACTCCTGAAAGGTGAGCGGGCGGTTGTCCATGGCCGAGGGCAGCCGGAAGCCATAATCCACGAGGGCCGTTTTTCGGGAGCGGTCACCACCCCACATAGCCCTGATTTGGGGTAGCGTGGCGTGGCTTTCGTCGATCACCATCAGGTAATCGTCGGGGAAATAATCGAGCAAACAGAACGGTCGCTGACCAGGCAGGCGTTTGTCGAAATAGCGCGAATAGTTTTCAATGCCCGAGCAGTAGCCCAGTTCGCGCATCATTTCGAGGTCGAACTCGGTACGCTCGCGGATGCGGGTGGCTTCCTGTTCGCGGAACTCCGACTCAAAATACCGCACCTGCGTTACCATGTCGTCCTGAATCTGGTGAATAGCCCCGTTTAGTGTGTCGCGGCCCGTTACGAAGAGCGTAGCCGGAAAAATGGTCACCATCGTCTCGTCCGACAGTTTTTTTCCGGTGCCGGGATCGATACGCTGTATAGTTTCTATCTCGTCGCCGAAGAAAATGACGCGGTAGGCAAAGTCGGCGTAGGCTACGTAGAGATCGACCGTGTCGCCTTTAACGCGGAAGTTACCCCGCGCAAATTCGCCCTCGGTGCGGCTGTAAAGAATGCTGACCAACTGATGCAGAAACTGGTTACGGCTGAGCCGCTCGCCCACCCCGATATGGACCACATTGCGTTTGAACTCTTCGGGGTTGCCCATACCGTAGATGCACGACACGGAGGCCACCACAATTACATCGCGCCGGCCGCTCATCAGCGACGAGGTAGCCGCCAGCCGCAGTTTGTCGATTTCTTCGTTGATGGCGAGGTCTTTCTCAATATACGTACCGGTGGTAGCAATGTAGGCTTCGGGCTGGTAGTAGTCGTAGTAGGAGATGAAATACTCGACGGCATTTTCGGGAAAAAACTGCTTGAATTCGCCGTAGAGCTGAGCCGCCAGCGTTTTGTTATGGCTCAAAACGAGCGTAGGCCGGTTGGTTTGGGCAATGACGTTGGCGATGGAAAATGTTTTGCCGGAGCCGGTTACGCCAAGCAGTACCTGCGCCGGTTCGCCTTCCCGGAGGCCTTTCACCATCTTCTCGATGGCGCGTGGCTGATCGCCGGTAGGCTCGAATTCTGAAGTTAGTTTGAAATTCATCCAGTGCGTTGTTGAATTTGGCTAATTTACGAAAAGCCGGGCATTCAAACAAATAGGTTTTGAAAAAATCAGGTAACTTGCAGGTAAACCGTTACTCAGCCGTAAAGCCATAAAAGAAAACCAAATTATATATGGGCGTAAATGCTCCGGTCATCGCTATGTCGCGTATTCATCAGGCCACCATCGGGCGGCTGATTTATTGGCTAACAGACGAGTAGTTCAATAGGCTCAACTACTCGTCTCTGGCCCAAAAACACTACCTTCGATTAAGGTCACTACGCTAAAACGATTCACAGATGACAATTGTGTTAAAGATTGATGAACTGCAACAGCAAACATTCGTAGAATTTTTGAAGACAATTCCATATGTCACCGTGGTGTCTGAAAAATCTACAGATGGTGCAGACTGGAAGGAAGAAACAGCCCGAAACTTCCTGGCGGGCTATGCCGATTCAGACAGTATTTATGATCAGTTATAAACTCGGTGAGGTTGTTCTCGTAGCCTTCCCGTACACAAACGGTACCGGTAGCAAAAAGCGACCAGCTTTAGTTCTTTACGACGCGGATGATCCCGATGTACTGGTTGCCCGGATAACCAGTCAGACCGTTTTAACAAAAGATGACATAGTGCTGGACGACTGGGTGGAAGCTGGTCTTTTAGTACCGTCAACAGTGCGGCTTCACAAAGTTGCTACCTTAGAAAAGGCCTTGATTAACCGATCATTGGGGACGTTGTCAGATAGTGATCGGCAGGCGATAGTAGATTATCTGAAACGCGTGATTGACGCTTTATTGTGAATGCCGGTTCATTACTCAGCACATTTTTCCAGTTGCTTCCCAGCCTGTCTCAGTTTGCATTTCTGTTTTTTTTGCAGGTTTTATTGGTGCCATAGTCGCTACATTTTCAACTTCTACCAGTATCCGCGCATTCGTCTTGCTTTCCGGCGCAGTAACGTTGCAACAGGTGGTTAACGGACAAGCAAACTACCGTTCTGATTCTGCGGGTCGAAGTTCAGCGAACTTGCGCCTTCGCACGCTATAGATTACATTTGGCTGAATTAATAAACCCTGTCAACCCATGAAAAAACACCTTATCGCCCTGTTGCCCTTGTTTCTTCTGTCGTATGCAGCCACGGCTCAAACCACCCCCACGGCCGATCAGGTCATCGACAAATACATAGCAGCCATTGGCGGGAAAGATGCGTTAAAGGCGGTTACGGATCTGACCATCAGCATGTCCAGCGAAACCGAACGCGGCTTTGTCATCATTACGCGGAAGCAAAAACTGCCCAACAAGTTTTCAATGGTAGTTAACGCCAGTGGCATGGAGGTGATGAAACAAACCGGCGACGGTCATAAAGTGCTGATGGGCGGTATGCAGGGTAGCCAGACCCTCGACAGCGTGGCCGCTCAGCAGATGACACGCATGAATACGCTTTTCCCCGAACTGCACTACGCCGAAAACGGCGTGAAAACAACACTCGTTGGGCCGGAGAAAATAGCGGATAAAGACACCTATAAACTGAGCCACACCACTGCCGATGGGTCCGCCACCTGGACCGATAATTTCGATGCAACAACCGGTCTCAAGGTGCAGTCTGTCATGACCGGCAAGTCGCCACAGGGCAGCATGACCACGACATCGGTCTATTCGGATTATAAAGAGCAGAATGGCATCCGGTTTCCCATGACCATCAACCAGCAGTCGCCACGGGGCCCAATGGTGCTGACGGTCGATAGTGTAAAGATCAACAAGGGCCTGAAAGATGCTGAATTTAAAGCCGATTAAGCGCAGGCGCAACGGGGCGTGGCCTTTTTAAGGTGGACTATAAATTCCGGATAAAGGCCTCCAGGGCGTTCAGGTGGTTGGAAAAGGCTTGTTGGCCGGTGGCAGTGGCGGTGTAGGTGGTGTTGGGTTTTCGGCCCACAAATTGCTTCTGCACCAGCACATAACCCGCTTCTTCCAGTGCCCGCAGGTGCGTAGCCAGGTTGCCGTCGGTCAGGCCCAGCAACTCTTTGAGCGCGTTGAAACTCAGGGTGTCGTTGACCATCAGGACCGACATGATCGTTAGCCGCGCTTTGCTCTCAAATGCTTTGTTAAACTGAGTCAGCAGGTCTTTCATGCGTGGTATTCCGTTCGTATTTATAGTACATGGCCAGCCCGTAGGCGATGTGCAGGGCACCAAATCCTACGGCCCAGGCCAGCAGGTTATAGCCCGGCCAGAACAGCGATAGCAGCCCCAGCGCAATTTCACAGTAGCCCAGCGATTCAACATCGCGCAGCGTGTATTTGCCACCGTTGAGCAGGGCCAGCCCGTAGAAAATCAGCGTGGCCGGTGCCACCAACCAGATCAGGTTATAATACAGCAGGGCCACACAAAATACGCCCCCCGTGGCCAGCGGCACGAGCATGGCCCACAGCAACCGTTTGGACGACGAATTCCAGACGGTTTGGCCCTGCCGGCGCGCCTTGCGAACGGTGAAGTAGGAACCCGCCAGCAAAGCTGCTACCAGCACCACCAAGGCCACCGTGATCAAAAACTGTTCGATGCCCGCATGGGCCGCGCTGTCATAGCGCCCGGGCTGGTCGTAGCTAAGCAGGTGGAACCAGTTGGTTTTCAGCCGCCCATACACAACAGCTGCGCCCACCAAGGCAATTACCCCTGCCGATATGCCCGATAATCCACTCAGGGAGAGAAACTTGGCTGACCGTTCCATCAGGCTCCGAATCTCCGTCAGGGTTTGTAACTGTTCGCGCGATTCGTGCATAATCAGTTGTTG
>JAYVAP010000202.1:0-2853 GCA_043750915.1 Spirosoma sp.
CAGTCGCGATGGCTGGTCCTACGCTATTATTGCTATGCTCTTAGGTGTAGCGGTTTCCATCCTGCTCAGCCCGGAGTTACGGCTCAAATTTTTCAGTTACGCGATAGGAACCGGCTTGGGTGCACTTATCATGGCTTTTCTGCTGACGGAACGAAAGTATTTTCAGCGTGGGCAGCTGATCTCCGAGTACAAGAATGGCCTGCTCCGGAGAACGTATCCGCTCACCCAGTTCAGCACGTATCAGATTGTTCACCGCCGATATAACTTTGTGTATGTTGGCACGGATGTGAATATGGTTTTCAACCAGGGATCGATCTTTCTGTGTCAGATGCGAAAGACTGCACAAATTGAAGCCCTTATTCGGGAGACTAATTATATTATCGATCAACAAAGCAAACGTGACACGGAATAATTAGCCTGATAATCTCAACAACCGCCGAAATGTATACGCCCAAATTTATGCTTTGCTTAATGGCTTTACCCCTCTGCTTCTGCACGAATCAACCCGATCGCGTTTTGTTTCAGGCAACCTGCAACGGTAACGAATTAACCCTGATGGCCATTGACCCCGGCGCACTTCAGAACCATAAATTATACACCGAGCTGACGGTGGGCAACCAGCCACCTATTCGACCAAAAGACCGTTCGCTACCCGACATGATGCCCTATGATACCGGAATATACGGGCGTTCGCCCTGGCAATTGATCGACACCAGCATTAGTTACAGCCGCAAAAATCAATTTCATACCCCGCGCGACCGGGTCATGCTTTATATGAATCCTGAAATATATTCAAAAAAGGATTTTACGGCCATTTGCCACTGCATCAATACCAATGCAGCGGCCATGGTGAAGGCTATGGATGTGGAGGAACTGGCGCAGGATTATCAATTTGCCGGGGTCGTATTCGGAAATGCTGCCGACTTTACGCAGCGTTTCCGAAAGCGGGAAAAAGAGTATCTCGACATATTGCCCGATGGGAGTATTCTGTATAATACGGACCAGAACTTAAATCTGGAGGGTAATATAGTCTATAATTTTCTGGGTGATAAAATCCGTATGCCGGGCCGACGAATTATTATTAACGACCCGCATCGGGCCGCGAAACTTAATCTGCATGATTACCGTAATGCGGCCGGGCAGGCACTGGACGACGTATTTACGGTGAAATACCAAGCCGAAGGCCGGCAGTAGACTCTTTTAAACCAGTGATTAGTAAACTCGATCATTGCCTTTTTTATCAGGTCCGATCTGATTTTAACCCAGCCGCTAAATCTATGCTGACTGTTTCTGAAGATGAACTTCATTTTGCCGATGAATATGACTCCCTGCACGAGGTTTATTACCAGTCAGAACCCTTCACGGGCATCGCCAAAACCGCGTCTGGAACTACCGGGTACCGCAACGGTTCTGCACACGGTCCCTACGAAATACGGTTCGCTGACGGGAGTCCGTCAGAAATGGGCACCTATGTCGATGGCGAATGTATAGCCATGCAATCCTGGTATGAAAACGGCAGGCTGCGGCACACCTATCAGGACGAGCGAACCGAAACCAGAAAATGGGACCGCGATGGCGTGTTGGCGTACTGGGGTCGGGAAGATGAAAACGGCGTATTTGGCGACCGCTGGTATTATAAAAGCGGTGTTGTGCGCGCTTATTATACCAGCGGCCAGGGAACGGACTACTTCGCCAGCGACAGCCGTCTGGCCATGCGGGTAACTTGATAAACTTGTTACCGGTACATCAATCGGGCCGAGTAATTATCCAAATTTTTTGCCTTTATTGCGGTATAACAGGCACAAAATACCCTATAAAAACAAATCAAGATGGGAAATATAAACTATACCCGCCGGGAGTTTGGCTACGGCCTGAGCGCGTTTGGGATGGGCATTACGGAATTGATAGTGCCCCACAAAGCGGAAGCGAGCCGCGCAAGGGTGGACGCAAATATCAACCATATTGGCCCAAAGGAAGGATTTGCCCCGCAGATTGGCACCCTGATTTCCATGCTGGACTGGGTAAGCGAGAGTGTAATAAAATACAATGCAAAGCTGACCGTGGAGCAGCTGGACTACCTGCACGATGCCAATTCCAACACCATCGGCTCACTGATGATGCACCTGGCTGCCACCGAAGTGGTTTACCAGGACATCACCTTCCATGACCTGAAACACTTCTCGACTGGCAACAAAGCCCGGTGGAACGCAGCGATGGAACTGGGAGAAAATGCCAGAAATCAGATTAAAGGCAACCCCCTGAGCTATTACAAAGAGGCTATTGACGAGGTCCGGGCTGTTACCAAAACGGAAATGAAAAAAAAGGACGATGCCTGGCTGTTATCCGGTGAAACCAAAGACTGGGACTGGAACAACTACTGCAAATGGTTTCACGTGACGGAACATTATGCCAATCACCGGGGCCAAATGACGTGGTATGCCAAGCGGATGCCTAAATGACGGGTAAAATCGTTTCCCTGCGGGGAAAACAGATAAAAATACGGACCATTACGGCTGATTACAGGCTTTAGGGCGGGGGTAAAATACCGGGAAACTTAAATTACGATATACTGATAGCAAACTCCTACCGGGGAAATAGCCCGTAACAAAAGACAAACAAGTATGTTGAACGGAGCGACCCGGAACCTTGTTTCAACCGAAACAGCTGCCGCAGCCAATGCCCGTATTATGAAATTGCCGTACACCCTGAATGGAAACCGGATTCTTGGAAAATTAGATTTAAACCTGCTTCGCACGAAGTATGAAAAGCATCATCGGCTACAGGTGTTCGCCAAAAAAGGAACGGTTTGTGTGCGATGTGGCGCGGAGGGCGTATACCTGCTGACCTCCATTG
>JAYVAP010000203.1:0-2095 GCA_043750915.1 Spirosoma sp.
CCAACAAGTTTACATCGGCCTGCTTAATGGTAACACCCGAATAGGTACGATTTTCTTTGGTAGTGCCATCCGGAAAGGTAAGAATGGGAATATTATCAGCGACCAATTTCCAGTCGGGGTTGGGGGTAAGACCCAGTTCCTGAGCCGCCTGAACGGCAAAGTACAGCGACGTTTTGGCCATGCCATTGGTGAAGGCATTGTCATCGATGTTTTCCTGCCATTCGTTGGCCCCAATAACGTTGTTGATGTGGTACTTGCCGGGCGATTCGCGCTCCACGCGGCTGGCCCAGAAATCGGCCACCTCCTTCAGCATCGGGTATCCGCGCGTACGCAGCCATTCTTTGTCTTTCGTTACCTGATAATATTTCCAGAACGCCCAGCCCACACAGCCCGTGATGTGGTGCTGAAACGGCCCCGTCAAGGCCCAAACGGGCGTTGCTTCCTGCCCGTCGGCATCAGATTCCCAGGGGAACATGACCCCTGCATAGCCGTGGCTAAACGCGTTTTGCCTGGCCATGGCCATACGCTCAAACCGGTATTCGAGCATGGACTTCGCTATTTCCGGCTTAAGCATCAGAATGGGTGGGTACATCCACAGTTCAGTATCCCAGAAAACGTGCCCGTTGTAGCCCAGCCCCGACAAGCCCATGGGCGAGAGACTGTAGCCGGTGCCTTCGCGGGCAAACGAGTACAAATGGTACAATGCCGACCGCACGGCCCGCTGTGCGTCGGGGTCGCCCTCGATGACAATGTCGCTTCGCCAGAGTTTGGCCCATTCGGCATTGTGGCGCATCAGCAACCGTTCGGTGCGTTCCAGAGCCGCAAAAATTGTCAGCCGCTCGGCTTCGTTGTGCGGATCGGCCGTGTGGGCCGTCGACGATACCGACCCAACCACGCTGAACCGGTAGGTTTCGCCCGCTTTCAGTTTCTTTCTGAACTTGGCGAGGTGCATGTTGTAGTCCCAGTCTTCGTGGATCACATTGGGTTCCTGCCCGTGTGGTTCGTTGAAGATGAAACTGTTCGATGCGGCCACGGTGTGTTTACCCGACGGACTTTTGGCCACGGATGTCAGCAGGCGGATGGTTACGTGCTCGCGGTCGATTTCGGCGTAGAAATTCTTTACCTCTTTGAGATTTTCCGGCGTTTCTATTACGCTCATCGGACTGATCTCGCAGTCTTTTGTAGCCGTGATCTCCACCATCGTCAGGGCTGAATAGGGCAAATGGCGCAGGGCCATCACCCGCTGCTGCACGCTGACTTTACCGGGCACCTCAAACGTGGTGGTCAGCACGGCTTTCTGCATATCGAGTGTCTGGCGGTAGTTGCTGATTGATTTAGGCCCAATCCGCTGCCCGTCGACATCGAGGTTCATGTTTACGAAGTTGAAAACCTTCAAAATATTGGAAACGCGCCCCCGACCGTAGGTATCGAAAGCCCCATTGAGCACCACATCTTTTACTTTCATGGGTTCGGCCGACGATACCAGGCCGATCATGCCGTTGGCCACGGTGATGCCGTAATAATTGGCCGGGTCGATGTTTTGCCCAACAATTTGCCAGTCGGGCGGGGTCGTCTGTGCCTGCGCCACAGGCATCAGCCCGGAGGTGGTCATCAGTAGAAAAACTACGACAAAGAAGGATGATTTCATAACGGTGTCAAGTACAAAAGAAGAGACAAAAATAAGAAACATGATTCATTTTTTCTGCGCCACTACCTGCTTACGAGTACGAATTTTCTGGAGCACCCATTGCCCAACTTTCTCCCCTTCTATCTGGCCATTTACCAAGGCCGACCGGTAGTGAATACCGCCGTATAGCCGACTGATAGACGCTTCGTTAGCAGCATCCCGGAAAGATTTAAAGGAACGCACACCGTGGCCGTACTTGAACTCTGTCGAGTCGGTGAAGGCCACCTTATCGCCCATCAGGTTCGTCAGCACGGTAGCGGCAGCGGTTGAGATAACACTGTGGCCGCTGGGATACTCCGGAAACGGGGGCGTTTGCAGGAAGGGTGTCCACTGCGGATCGATGGATTTGTTGATAACTGTTTCGGGGCGGATGGTATTGCTGCGGTATTTTTCGTCCCAGCACGAGAT
>JAYVAP010000204.1:0-3039 GCA_043750915.1 Spirosoma sp.
GGCAAAGCGGCCTTCGTTGAGGTAGTTCTGGCTAATCAGTTCGGCAATGATTTCTTCGGCATCGTCGCCCCATACGCCCCACTCTTTCAGGCGGTTGCGTACCTCCTGCTGGGTTCTTTCCTGATAAGCACAAAACAGGGCGGCTTTGCGCAGGGCATCTTTTAATAATTCTGTCATGGAACAGGCAGTCGATAAGAACTTTTGTGTTAGGGCATTTGCCTGTTTTGATATTTGATGTACCTTCACCCGTCGAACGGGTTATCACAAAATAGTCCGTTGGTTCTAACCCCCCAATTCACGTACAAACATCATGGCAAAAAAATCATTCGCGCCCAGCGCACCCAACGCCACGCTCTGGCTACTCGCGCTCATCCTGGGCATTGCAGGCATTTTGCTGCACTTCGTCTACGTAGCAGAACTCTCCAAATACAGCTACTGGATGCTGCTTTCGGGCTTTGTGCTGCTGCTCATTGGCACCACCTACCGGGGCGTTTAGCATACCGCCGTTCGCTGGCTATGAAAGCTGTTTTTTTCGGAGGTGTTCCAATTGGGACACCTCTTTTTTTTGCCCGTTTTTGCAACAATCCCCGGCCAGCCGTCCCGGATTTTATTGTAAAAAGGCGGCTGAATGGGACCCTCACAGAAGCAGATTCTGCAAAGCGGGGTCCAGTTCGCCGTACTGATAAAGGAAATCCGTTTCTTCGGTCAGGCGTTTGTTAAGCACGTAGTTGCCGCCGGTGACCACAATGGCCAGTTCGCCCAGTGCGAGTTTGAGCACAAAATTTGGGATGTTGGGCAACAGCAGCGGGCGGTTGAGCACCCCGGCAATGGCCCGCGTGAGGGTTTCGTTGGTGACGGGGCCAGGCGCAACGGCGTTGTAAACACCCGCCCACGACTCGTCCCGGATAGCCCGCACGTATAACCGGCAGAGGTCTTCGAGGTGGATCCAGGAAATATATTGCTGGCCCGAACCAATGGGGGCACCGGCTCCCAGCCGAATGGGTTGAACAAGTTTGGGCAACGCCCCACCCGCCAGCGTCAGCACTACGCCCGTCCTGAATTTTACGGTGCGGATGCCGAGGGCAGCCACCTCATCCTCAGCCCGTTCCCACGCCCGCGTCACCTGCGCCAAAAAATCGGAACCGCCCAGACTGGTCTCCGTTAGCGGGCGGTCGCCGGTGTCGCCCCCGTAGTAGCCAATGGCCGACGACGCGATAAATGATTTGACCTGGTGGGGGTTTTGGGCCAGTGCCCGCGCCAGCAACAGCGTCGATTCGGTGCGCGAGGTCAGAATTTCGTCTTTGCGGGCATCGGTCCATCGTTCGTCGGCAATGCCGGCCCCGGCGAGGTGAATGATATGGTCGGCGGTTTGAATGGCCTGCGGATCGATGTGCCCCCGTTTCACATCCCACTGGTAGGTTTTCACGCCCGCCACTAAACTGTCCGATGGTCCGGCCCGGCGGCTGAGCCACGCAACCTGATACCCTTGTTGCTGAAGCAGTTCGGTTAAGCGGTGGCCAATGGTGCCGGTACCGCCGGTAATCAATACGGTTTGGTTCATTGAAGAGAAGAGGACAGTTCTGCTGACTTAACCCCGTAAAGAGACTTGTAGTTTGATTAGATGGTCAACGCACTGATTATTAGCTATTGCCGAGGTTAATTTTTTTTGGACGTGTAGTGACCAGCGTCAGGTATTCGGTCACTAACGCCCAGCAATGGGCATCGCATTGCCAGCGCATCTGCACCAGCGGGCGGTGGGCCAACCGGCGCAGCAACGGATGCTCATAGGCGGTTAGCAGACCGGCAATAAAAAAATGAAAACCCCCGAAATCCCGCTCTATTCCTGCCAGATTTATTTCGGGCGGCAATTCGCCCAGCCGCAGCAGCGAGCTGGCCAGCAAAATCTGTTCCAGCCGGTTGGTGGCCAGTGGCAACAGGTGCCAGGCATCGGCCATCAGGCGCGGGCGAACTGGGATTAGCTCGGGCAGGTCGAAAGCGGCCATCAGCCGGGCCAAATGGTAGATAATCAGGGACGTTCGGGCGTAGTGGGGCGCACACCGAAAAGGGTCTGACACGTACTGCCCCGTTCCGACAATGCCACGCAGATAGGTCAGCGAATCGAGGTAGTGCCGGTTGGGGAGCACTTGGTAGTGGCACAGGCAATAGAGCATGTTACTCATCGCGCAGGCATCGAAGTCGATACCCATATCCCGGCCAAACCAGGTTGAATAGGCCCGCAGGTGGCGGTATTCGGCAAAGGTGGTGGTAATTTGCCGGGTAGCGAGGTTGGCGTGTTGAGCCAGTTTGGCCTGCAGCCATTGCCGTTCGTCGGGACTGTCGGCCGTGGGCTGGGTAGTCAGATAGACCATGGCCGTATCGTCAATATCGTCGGGAATGCGGAAATGGTCGAAGTGTCTGAACAGAAACCCGTTTGGGAATGGCTGCGGGGGGCGCGTGGGCCAGAAGTTATAGGTGTTCAGCCCGTCTTTGTTGCGAAACTGCGCGTAGGCCGCCACCGCCCGCTCCCCAATCTGGTCGATGCATTGCTGCGACGCGGGCGACACCGCCGGGCGCAGTTGCTGGAGCGTGAATACCGTGGCAGCCGTGAAAAACACGTTCGTGTCGGCCCGCCGGTAGGCCAGGGCTGGATTATGGCGAACGGAGGCAAACAGGCCGGTAGGGGTTTGCAGCCGGGCAATGCGCTGAATGAGGGTTGGTAACTGAGTTCGCATTTTTACACATTATTGTATAATTATGAACATTTTGGCCCATTTTGACCTGCTATGTTCAATATTTAGATCAGAAAACAAATTCAAAGGCTTGACTATTAAGCCCAAAATGCCTATTTTCACGCTGTGAAATCGCTCAAAATTCGCCTTGACCTTACGAATAAGCAGACAACCTTGTGCCGCCAACACGCGGGCGTGGCCCGTCATGCCTACAATTGGGGCGTGGCCGAATGTCAGCAGGCATTTGACAATAAAGAGAATATTCCCTCCGCTATTGACCTCCACAAACGGCTGGTGGCCGAAGTGAAAA
>JAYVAP010000205.1:0-3161 GCA_043750915.1 Spirosoma sp.
TGTTCGAGGCTTTTGTGGAAGAAGCAGGGCTGACCCAAGAAGATGTCCAGCAGCTAATTGATTACGTCAAGTGACTTTTACTGAGTTTTCAATAAGTACGACTTATTAGCTGATGATGCTCATAGGGATCAAAAAAAGCCTTTTGGGCAGGTTCTGAAGGCCCTTTCCGCGTAGTCAGGCCACATAGCGCGTAACATCAGTTACTAAGTTTGCGGGCTTTCCTTACCAGGAGTTTGGTGCCGTGCGGGGCGCATCACGGCCATTGCCAGCATACCCCTCAAAGACAGCGTTTTTCTGGCTAAAGTGGTGCTCCCTTTGGGCCTAAAAACAACTTACGGAAAATCACTGGCCTACAAAACGGGCATGACCGCCACCGCCGACATCCTGACGGCCGACAATCGACTCCTCGAAAAGCTCTTTTATCAAACTCCGAAAAGCAGGAAATGGGCAGTAGCAGCCAACGGGTATCCCGGCCCGTTTTAGCCGTTTACTGTCGTCTGCGCAGCTTCCCAGCGCATCGTAATTGCCTGCTCCACATCGGGGTGAAGGCTGATGGCTACGGGGCAGGTGTGGGCTATTTTCTCCAGCCGGGCGCGGGTTGTTTCGTCGGGCAGGGGCGTGGCCCGCAGCACTAAGTCTATTTCTATGCGGGCTACGCGCCGGGGCGGCTGGCTGGTCATAATCTTGGTGGCATCGAGGGCACTGCCCGTCAGGTCGATACCGTCGCGCTGGGCAAAAATGGCCATTGTCGTGATGATGCAGGTGCCGAGGGCGTTGGCCAGCAGATCGGTGGGGGAGAAGGCTTCGCCCCGGCCCTGGTTGTCGGTGGGGGCATCGGTGTTGATGTGGGTGCCCGATTGCAGGTGAGCGCAGTCTGTGCGAAAACCACCGAGGTAGTCGATATGAATTGTTGGCATACAAATGGGGTTAGTCGGGAAAGGGCCAGGCCGCTTGCTTTTCGTTTGTTTTGAGAAATCTCCTTTTTCGTCCAAACATAGAAACAATACGGTGGTTACCCAAATAACGCGCCTTAATTTTGCGGCTATCGATAAAACCGGTAACTTTCGTTCAGGATTATACAAAAATGAGACGACTACCCCTACTGACTGGCTTGTGGCTATGTAGTCTGCTGCTGATTCAAACCGCCTACGCGCAATCATCGGCTGATTCGGAAGACGAAAACTACCAGACCATCACCACCTTTGGCATCACCACCAACACCAATGCCGGTCTCATCGGCGGGTTTGCGTTCCGCCAATCCAAACGGCTGGCGGGTACTTTGTTTGGTATGCCCCAATACCGGTATCTGAGTCTGGAGGTCGTGAATGTTAAACATCCCAAAGAAACGCCCGTCAATTCAACGGCATCGCGTTATATTGATGGCAAGGAAAATTACCTCTTTGTGGTGCGTCCGCAGTATGGCCGGGAGTTGAAACTGTTTCAGCGCAGTGGCGACGAAGGCATTTCGGTGAGTGGTATTCTGGCGGGCGGCCCGTCGCTGGGCATCATCAAGCCCTATTATCTGGAAGTGACCTACGGCAACAACACCCGGCAGGTACCGGCCTCGCAGGTGAATGGCTCGCTCACGCCCACGGGTGAAGTGGTTTCGGGGAAAGGCAACTTCTTTCAGGGATTAGGCGAGTCTAAAATAACCGTCGGGCTAAACATAAAGGCCGCTGTCAGTTTTGAACTGAGTGCCTTCCGAACCAATACCACCGGTGTAGAAATTGGCTTTCTGACAGAAGTATTTCCCAACCGGATCGTCATCATTCCGAACACGGCTTCCGGCGGCAACCGGGCCGATGGCAACCGGAATTTTTTCACCTCCGCCTACATCACCCTGTTTTTTGGCAGCAAAAAGTAAGGTGTTTTTGGGGAGACAACGGCCAATATACAGGCCGGTGTCAGCAGAAAACGGTAGCGAGGCACTTTCCTGCACCCGGCCCTGGCTGCTGAACTTTACGCCCGGAAAACGAATTTTGATGGAAAGGAATGAGGTGCCATGATCGAACTACCCGTAATACCCTCCCAACAACAACGAACCCCTACCGGCGAACCGGCCAGACCCAAACGGCCCGACTGGCTGCGGGTGAAACTACCCATCGGGCCTGAGTATGCCAGCGTGCGCAAGCTGGTGGACCAACATAAACTCCACACCATTTGCGAAAGCGGCAACTGCCCCAACATGGGCGAATGCTGGGGTGCCGGAACTGCCACGTTTATGATTCTGGGCAACATTTGCACCCGGAGCTGCTCCTTCTGCGCGGTAGCCACGGGTCGCCCAACCGAGTATGACACCGACGAACCCCGGCGCGTGGCCGAAGCCATTGTGCTCATGAAGGTGAAACACGCCGTGCTTACGTCCGTTAACCGCGACGAGCTGAAAGACCGGGGTGCCGAAATATGTTATCAAACCGTTCGGCTCATCAAGGAAGCCGTTCCGCAAACAACCATCGAAACCCTCATTCCCGACACAAAAGGCAACTGGGATGCGCTGGAGCGGATGATTTCGGCGGGGCAGGAGGTTGTTTCGCACAACATGGAAACGGTGGAGCGGCTCTACCGGCGCGTGCGGCCACAGGCCCGTTATGCCCGCAGCTTAGAGCAGATAAACCGGACCAAACAATACGGCCAACGCACCAAATCGGGCATTATGCTGGGCTTGGGCGAAACCCGGGACGAGGTATTTAGTGCCATGGACGACCTGGTTGCCAACGGCTTAGATATTCTTACGCTGGGTCAGTATTTGCAACCAACAAAAATGCACCACGAAGTGATTGAGTGGATCCATCCCGAAACGTTTGCCATGTACCGGGAAGAAGGCCTGGTACGCGGCCTTAAATACGTAGAATCCGGGCCGCTGGTGCGGTCAAGTTATCACGCCGAGAAACATGTGCATGTCTGATTATCAGAAGAATCTGGTACGCAACTGACAGTTCTCGTAAATTTGTACGCATAAGTCTGGGCCGACGGCTCGGACTTTTATGTTGCCGCATGAAAAAATATGACTTTATTATTGCTGGGGGCGGCATGGCGGGCTTAAGTCTGGCATACTACATTACCCAGTCGCCGGTGTTGCGCAACCGGTCGATTCTCTTGCTGGACCGCGACCAGAAAAACCGTAACGATCGGACCTGGTGCTTCTGGGAAAACGGGGCTGG
>JAYVAP010000206.1:0-2013 GCA_043750915.1 Spirosoma sp.
CAAGGAAGCGGTCTTTGGTGTACTTCAGATGAAAATCAGCAGTTTTTTTCGGCACTATATCCCGCGCAAAGACCCCGCTGTGCTGAAGGCGCAGGAACCGCTTGTCGGGTAGTTCAACCACTAACCATTACGCAGCCATTCCTTCTTTCAACCGCTCGGCGTTTTCGGCAATGCGGAGTTGCTCAATGAAGTCGCCGATGTCGCCGTCCATAACGGCAGGCAGGTTATGCACCGTCAGGCCAATGCGGTGGTCGGTCACCCGGCTTTGGGGATAATTATACGTCCTGATTTTGTCGGAACGGTCGCCACTGCCCACCATCGTTTTGCGCTGCGAGGCAATGGCATCGTTGTGTTTCTGCAACTCCATTTCGTAGATCCGCGACCGCAGCACCGTCAGGGCTTTGTCGAAGTTTTTCAGCTGCGAGCGTTCGTCCTGGCACTGCACCACCATGCCCGTTGGAATATGGGTCAGGCGAACGGCCGAGTAGGTCGTGTTTACCGATTGGCCACCGGCACCCGACGAGCAGAAGGTATCTTTGCGGATGTCGTTCATGCTGATTTCTACGTCCACCTCCTCGGCTTCGGGCAACACGGCTACGCTGGCGGCTGAGGTGTGGATGCGGCCCTGGGTTTCGGTAGCCGGCACGCGTTGCACCCGGTGAACCCCCGACTCGAACTTGAGCTTGCCGTAGACATCGTCGCCTTCGATTTCGGTGATAATTTCTTTGTAACCGCCCGATGAGCCTTCGGTGAAGTCGACGAGCGACATTTTCCAGCCCATCTTTTCGCAGAATCGCTGGTACATCCGGAAAATGTCGCCCGCAAAAATAGCGGCCTCATCGCCCCCGGTGCCGCCCCGAACTTCCAGAATGACGTTTTTGCTGTCGTTGGGGTCTTTGGGCATGAGCATTTCTTTCAGGACTTCTTCGAGGGTATCCCGGCGGGGCAGCAGCGTATCGAGTTCCCCTTTGGCCATTTCGCGAAAGTCTTCGTCTTTCTCGGTGGCAATTACCTGTTTGGCATTGTCAATTTCCTCCAGCACCTGCGTATAGGCCTGATACTGCACCACAATTTTTTCGAGGTCTTTATATTCTTTGCTTAGCTTCATGAAGCGTTTTTGGTCGGAAACGGCTTCGGGCTGAACAATTTGCTGGGCTACTTCATTGAAGCGTTCCCGAATGGCATCTAACTGGTCAAGCATAGTAATGATAATTAACCCGCAAAAATACAAAATTGCGTAGGTTTGCGGTTGCCTAAATTTTCTGGCTGAGACAATGACGCTACAAACATTCGCCTGCACACTTCTATTGGCCCTCTTGCTGGGGGCTTGCAACCCCGAACGGGTGAAGTACACAAATGCCCTGAAGCAGGAAATGTCCGACAAGAAGATCAAGCGAATCACCAACGCCGATCTGATCGAAACGGTCGATGTATTCGGGGAGCGCATCACCACCGTTATTCAGAAAGAGCTGGCGACCCAACTCCGGCAAACAACCGATCCGACCGGGCGGGCCAAACTCTGCCAGCTGCAAAACCTGCCGCGTACCAAAGCTATATCGGCGCGGTATAACGTTGCCATTCAGCTACTGAGCGCAAAAGATGTGTCGAACCAGGCACTGGGGACCAAAGAACGGGAGGTGCTGGATGCTTACGTGTATAATGCGGAGAAAAAGCTGCCACAGATTTCCAATATTCAGAAAATCAACGATACACTCTACGTTTATAATGCGGCTGTGCCAACGGCTGATGTAATATGTCAAACCTGCTTTGGCGATCAGAAAACGCTGGTTGCGGTTTGGCGGTTGGTGTTTCATAAGCGCGAGATCGTGCTGCGGATGAAGCCCAGCAAAAAATAGCGGGAAAATGCCTGATTGGCTGCGTCAGATTCCTTTGGTATCGGCCCAGCCGGTGAGCCAGCGGGCCGTGGTAACCGGATCGTCGGCATCGATACCCAGCGAATGAACCCGGGCCGGATCGCGCTGCGACAGGCCGTACAAATAGGCTTTGTCGTAG
>JAYVAP010000207.1:0-2314 GCA_043750915.1 Spirosoma sp.
TCCGATACGGTTTATATCCGAATTGGACAGGTTTGGGTGCCTGATGCATTCAGTCCAAATGCTGACAACCTGAACGAGGTCTGGAAACTGTTTGGTATCGAAATTTTCACAGAAGCTATCGTCACTATTTTCAACCGATGGGGCGAAGTGGTTTACTCATCCAATAAAGGCTATACCAACCCTTTTGACGGGACGCTTAACGGCACTTGGCTGCCGACGGGTATTTACGCCTATACGCTGCGCTTAGTACCCGAATTACCCGTCTTGCGGGGACGTTTGGTACTCATCCGGTAAATAAGAACCGAGACAAATCTTACCACTATGTGTTACCATCGTGGGCGTGGTCTGCTTCATCATCGGCTTTTACTCGATCATGACCATTCCCGAAACGCACGGCAAAGACTTAGACTACATTGAAGAGTAAGTCAAGCTCAGTTCCATCCTGATATCGGCCCGGGCGTAAGGCGTTTCTACGCGGGGTACCTCCCGAAATCCAACACGGCTGTACATCGTCAGGGCCGGTGTCAGCACCCGGTTCGATTCGAGCCAGATGGTTTCTGCACCGAGTTGCCGGGCGTAGTCGATGGCGGCCATGCACAGTTGCCGGCCAACACCCCGGCCCTGCGTGGCGGGCGAAACGGCCATTTTAGCCAGTTCAAAACCCAGCACCCCCGTGTTGACCATGGCCACGCAGCCAACGACTTCGTCATTGGCGAGGGCCAGAAAAATCTGCCCGTTGTTTGGCAGGATATGCTCTTCGGGCTGTTCGAGTTGCTCCAGATCGTGCGCTTCAACGGCGAAGTACTGCGAGATCCAGGCGAGATTCAAACGTTTAAAATCGGGTTGGTAGCGGGGTTCGTAGGGAATGATGGATATGTCGTTCATAAATACCGCAACGAAAATTTGTTAAAATGACTCTGGTCGCAAAGTACGAAGGTTGCGCTTTTAGGCCATTTTTTATTTTGTTTTCTCTCCACTCCGTAAACTCTTGGCATTTGGGTAGGCATTTTTAACGGAGTTGCGTAGTTTTGTACTTTACTAAGAATTCAACCGGCTAAAGGTGTTCGCTCCGATCACCCCCGGCCTTTCACCCTTTTTTTATGCAAACGTCCACGTACGTCCCCTACAAGGTTAAAGACATTGCTCTTGCCGAATGGGGCCGCAAGGAAATCCGGCTCGCCGAAGCCGAAATGCCGGGCCTGATGTCCCTCCGCGCCGAATTTGGCCCGTCGCAGCCCCTCAAAGGTGCCCGCGTGGCCGGTTGCCTGCACATGACCATCCAGACGGCCGTGCTCATCGAAACCCTCGTGGAGCTGGGTGCCGAAGTGACCTGGTCGTCGTGCAATATCTTCTCGACCCAGGACCATGCCGCAGCCGCCATTGCTGCCGCCGGCATTCCGGTCTACGCCTGGAAAGGCATGACCGAAGAAGAATTTAACTGGTGCATCGAGCAAACGCTGTTCTTCGGCGAAGATCGCCAGCCCCTCAACATGATCTTGGACGATGGTGGCGACCTGACCAACATGGTCTTCGACGTGTATCCCGAACTGATTCAGGGCATCAAAGGGCTTTCGGAAGAAACCACCACGGGCGTTCACCGTTTGTATGAGCGCATGAAGAACGGCACGCTCCACCTGCCCGCCATCAACGTCAACGACTCGGTGACGAAGTCGAAGTTCGACAATAAGTACGGCTGCCGCGAGTCGCTGGTCGATGCCATCCGTCGGGCTACCGACCTGATGCTGGCCGGCAAAGTAGCCGTTGTTGCGGGCTACGGCGATGTAGGCAAAGGCTCGGCCGAGTCGCTGCGGGGCGCAGGATGCCGCGTGCTGGTAACGGAAATTGACCCCATCTGCGCCCTACAGGCTGCCATGGATGGCTACGAAGTGATTCCGATGGACGAAGCCGTGCCCCGCGCCCAGCTTTTTGTGACCGCCACGGGCAATGTTCGCATCATCAAAGACCGGCACTTCAAGGCCATGCGCGACAAAGCCATCGTTTGTAACATCGGTCACTTCGACAATGAGATCGACATGGAATGGCTGAACGAAAACTACGGTCACAGCAAAAGCCAGATCAAACCGCAGGTCGACATGTACGAAATTGACGGCAAAGAAATTATCGTGCTGGCCGAAGGACGTTTGGTAAACCTGGGTTGTGCCATGGGCCACCCTTCCTTTGTGATGTCGTGCTCGTTTGCCAACCAAACCCTGGCACAACTCGAACTGTGGGCTAATTCCGACAACTACGAAAACAAAGTGTATGTGCTGCCCAAGAAGTTGGACGAGAAAGTGGCGGCCATGCACCTTGCCCA
>JAYVAP010000208.1:0-2007 GCA_043750915.1 Spirosoma sp.
ATGAGCATGGATAGGTTAACGGGCTGAAATGTAGGGGATAAGTGTTAAATAACCAATCATTTTTCGGCTATAATCAATGAAATAGCCGCTGGCGAAATCTATTCGCTGGTCAAAAAACCCGTCTTGTCAAAAAGAATCCGTGGTTGGTTGATTTTTGGCGCGTACTGAATCGCCATCGCCTATTTTGCGCCGGTAAAAGGGGCATGTGCGCCGTGCCCCACAGAAACAATATGAGCGATGCCCCCAACAAACCCCGCCCACCCCATACCGTTGCTGTATGGGGTGGGCGGGGTTTTCCTGCGAAACAGGTCCGGTGGGTATCATAAAAAAAATACCGGAAAGGTGGTTACTTCTGACCGGTCCAATCATTAACTCCTTGTCTGCTGCTTACTTTCCAATTCTATCCATGCCTGTTATGTTAGGTGATTGTGTGTTTGTGGTGACCAAAAGTCAGCGTTACCAAAAGATTGCGAAAAACGATATTCTGTACGTACGCGCCGAGGGAAGCTGGGTCGACATTGTGACGACTGAAAAAACCTATCGGCTATCGACCAACCTCGGCCAGCTGGAGCCGCAATTAGATGCCCGTTGTTTCTGGCGGGTGTCGCGCAGTCACATTGTAAACCTGCACCACATAACGGCACTCCATGGTGGGCAACTGCTGGTGCAGGGGGTAGAAATTCTCATTGGCAGACAATACCGCGATGGCTTGCTCAGCCAGCTACCCATTTTGCGTACCCGGATCGAGCACACCCGTTAAGTCCAGTTGTTTCTACTAACCAATAAACGCTCATGAAAAACTCAGTACTTCCTGTTTTGCTGTTCGTGCTATTATGGGGCTGTGGCAAGCCCGCCAACCCCGACCCAACCACCCCGCCACCGCCTGCTGGCACGCCCAATCCGGCTGGCGAGTGGGTAGCCGCGCAGGGCGGTGGTGGCGGGTTCAACAACTTCGATACGTTCAAAAACTTTCAGTACACCTTTGAGGTCGCAACGGCCAATCAGGTGGTGAGCATTGGGCTTACCTCGCCCGATATCAACGTTCAGTTTGCGTTGTTCGACCCGCTTGGGCAACGAATTGATGTTTCCAGTCAGGGACGTAATGTATCGAAAACATATCCCCTCAATGCCGGAAAGCACCGGGTGGTTGTGGTCTCAGACCGGCGGGCCGTGGGTCGGTTCTCGCTGTCGCTGGCCGGCACGAAAGACGGAGCCACGCTGCTGCCATCGAAACAGCTCCAATCGAATACCCAAAACTGGGGACCGCTGGGCGGGGGCGGGCGCGAACTGACATTCAAGAATCATTTCTATACCTTCGATGTCACCGACGACAATACCAGCATCGACCTTGAACTCGAATCGGCCGATACGGAAGTTGCCCTGGGGTTGTATGATGCGCTGGGTGCCCGCGTGGATGGTTTTGAGTATGGCCAACGCTATGAATTCAAGATAAAATCCGCTAAGAAGGGTACTTACAAGGTGATGGCCGCCACCAATACGCGGAGCAAAATCGGGAACTATAACCTGCGGGTAACGGGCCAGGTTGATAAACTACAGCGGACTGATTCACAGGCAACTACCCTGACCGGAAACTGGCCCAACAGCGCGGCTGCCGATACGTATTCGTTACGCATAACGTCGGCGGCAAACTCGCCCTTAGATATTGAAGCGTCCTCGCCCGATGCCAATCCCTACATCTATCTTCAGTCGGCCACGGGTGCGTCTTTGGAGACACGATCGCAGCCAGCCCGGCTTAATTTTTTGACCAGTGCCGCCCTGCCGCAGGGCAACTACCGAATCAAGGTAAGCCCGGGTGGAAGCCGTGAATTTGGCAACTACACCTTAATTGTTCACGGCCAGTTTGCCGATCTCAAAAAACTGTAAAAGACCACCCAAGACCATGAAAACAATATCGGGTTTACTCATCTTTCTGCTACTTGTTGCTTCGCCTGCTGCTGTTCATGGGCAAAGTGCGGCTGCCAAAGCTCCTCCCCGGCTGCCTGGCCC
>JAYVAP010000209.1:0-2402 GCA_043750915.1 Spirosoma sp.
GCCCGCCAACTCCGAAATTGAAGTCGATCTGAAACCGTCGGCCCGCCCCCGACAGGCGGTACTGGCCGACATTCGGCAAAAGATGGATCAGCTCAAGGGCGTAACGGTTAACATTGGGCAGCCGATCTCGCACCGGCTCGACCATTTGCTGTCGGGCGTGCGGGCGCAGGTAGCCATCAAACTTTTCGGTAATGACCTGAACGACCTCCGCACCAACGCCGACAAAATCCGCCAAACCATTTCGGCGGTGCCGGGCGTGGTGGATGTGCAGATCGAAAAGCAGGTGATGGTGCCCCAGTTGATGGTCAAACTCCGGCGCGACGCGCTGCAACGCTACGGGCTTCAGGCGGGCAGTGTGGCCGAAAACTTAGAGGTGTTTTACAACGGCAAAGTAACCGGGCAGGTGCTTGACGGGGCCAAAACGTTCGATATTTTGCTGCGGGTGCAGAACGACGAGCGCATCGACATCAACAAGATCAAGTCGGCCCAGATCAGCGACGCGCAGGGCAATGCCATCCCGCTGGCCCAGGTCGCCGATATTGGCTACACGAGTTCGATCAACTCCATTGCGCACGAGAACACCCTGCGCCGGATCGTGATTTCGTGCAACGTGCAGGGCCGCGATCTGGGCAGCACAGTCCGGGAACTACAAACCCGCATTGGTCAGGACGTGAAATTGCCAACGGGTTATTTTGTGGAATACGGCGGGCAGTTCGAGAGTCAGCAGGAAGCCACGAGCCTGATCGGGTTCCTGAGTATTTTCTCGATTCTGGGCATTTTCCTGGTGTTGTACAGCCACTTTAAATCAGGGCGGATCGTGTTGCAAATCATGCTCAACGTACCGCTGGCCTTGATTGGCAGCGTGGTGGCGGTGTTGCTGACGGGCCGGTACGCCGGAGCGGGCACGTTTTCGGTGGCGACGCTGGTGGGCTTCATCACCCTAACCGGGATTGTCTCACGCAACGGAATTATGATGATTTCGCACTACATCCATCTTATCGAGCAGGAGGGCGAAACCTTCTCCGAGCCGATGATTATTCGGGGATCGCTGGAACGGCTCGTGCCGGTGCTGATGACCGCGCTGGTGGCGGCCCTCGCCCTGATTCCGCTCACGCTCGACCCGCAGGCTTCGGGCAAAGAAATTCTCTACCCGGTAGCGACGGTGATTCTGGGCGGACTGATTTCCAGCACCTTGCTCGATATTATTGTTACGCCGGTCGTGTTTCACCAGTTCGGCAAACGGGCGTTAGACACGTATTTCAGGAATAAGAAGACGGCGAATTTTTCTATGCACGATGCGCCAACGGATGCCCCGCCATTTGCCGAATCTGTGTTGACAAAACAAAAGTAGCGAAAATAAAAATTAGATGCCTGTCAATAATACCGGGAGCCAATACATCGTACTAAGCAACCGGGTCGGGTAAGCCGGACCAACCTGTTCTGCAAGAGGTTGACCACAAAGAGAGTTAACCTCTTGCAGAACAGGCCATGACTATAAAACAAAAGTGTGTAAAAGAGCATTAGATAAAGCCGAACTTTCTTTCCTTCTATGAACCGCCTGCGTCAATACATCGAACAAATTTCCCCGATTACCAACGAAACCTGGACTGTGGTGGCTACGCTTTTTAGGGAACAAACCCTTCCCAAACAGGCGCATTTCGCACTGGCAGGCCGGGTTGAGACCACGGCTGCCTACCTCACCGATGGTATTTTGCGGGCGTATTACCGCAACGCAAACGGGCAGGAGTATAATAAAACGTTTTTTGTAGCCGACGACTTCATTGGGGCGTTTAGCTCGCTGGTGACGGGGCAACCCAACGACATCAATATTCAGGCACTAACACCCTGCAGCCTGGTTGTAGCCGACTATGCCGCCCTGACTGCCCTTTATGACCGGTACCCGGACTGGGAACGGTTTTCGCGTCGGCTGGCCGAACAGTATTTTGTTTACAAAGAACAGCACGAGGTGGAGCTGGCCCTGCTGAATGCCGATGAACGGTACCTACGCTTTCGGGAGGAGTACCCCGGCCTGGAGCAGTTTATCCCGCAATATCAGGTTGCTTCGTACCTGAGCATTACGCCCACGCAACTCTCGCGCATCCGGGCAAAAATATTTGCTATACCCTGAAACCCTCAACAAATGTAAATGACTTGCCTCACCGGCTGCTGTAGTTTTGTGCTCGATTCAACTTAATCTGACTCTGGTACAATGACACGATTGATTTATACCTTCATAAGCCTGGTTTGGGCCATTACAGCCACCGCTCAGTCCGGGCAAACCCTTCGTGGTCAAGTAGTTGACCAGGTGACGCAGCAACCCGTTATCGGAGCTACTATTCGCGTAACCGGTACAGACCTGGGAATTACGACCACTGTTGACGGAGCCTACAGACTAACCAATG
>JAYVAP010000210.1:0-5193 GCA_043750915.1 Spirosoma sp.
TCGAGCGAACCAACTTTGCCGAGGTTGGCGTGACTGGCTCCGCTGGCATCGACTTCGGCACGGTCGACGGACAGGCTGGTGGCATCAATTTTGCTGGCCCCGCTCAGGTCGGCCTCGAGCTGGTTAGCACGGCCCCGCAACATGGCGTTCGATGCACCCGATAAACCAACGGTAAGTTTCCGGGTTACTTCGCCATCGAACACCACTCGGCAGGCTCCGCTCAGATCGATATTCAGGTTAGTATAGGGGCCAAAACCCGCCAGACTTGCTTTTGACGCCCCCGACAGTTTCAGGTCGGTGAGGGCGGGCAGGGTAATTGTGAGACCCACCCGTTTCCGGTCGCTCCAGTTGAAGATACCGCCCCGGCGATCAATGCTCACCTTCAGCGTGTTGCCGTCTACCCGAACATCCATGTCGCGCATGTCTTCTTCGCGACCATCGGCCACCACTTTATAGCTGTCGCCTTTACGAAACCGGATCGCAAACGCCCCCGACACGTTTACCTCCGAAAAATCGGTGACGTTGAACTGCCGGGTATGATCACCGGTTTCGTCGAAATCCTCGCCCAGCTCGTCGCTTAGGGCCTGCTGCACATCGTCGGTCAGGTCGGTTACGTTGTTGTCTTCGCTGCTGTTGTCGCGGTCTTTCTGGCGGGGAAAGTTAATACAAACCAGTCCATCGCGGTCAGAGTCGCCCGTTTTGGTGAATTTCCACAGGCTGGCCTCCATCCGGTCAATTTCTTTTGTGCCAAACCGGTTGCGGATGTGGCGGGCAAAGGCGGGTGTCATCCGAAACGGTTTTTCGTAGGGAATTTTCAGGTACATCTCCAGGTCCTGCATTCTGAAGCGGGCTTTAGGGGCCAGTTCGAGACCATTATCGAACCGAATCATGGAGTCCTGCTGCACATACCGATACCGGATGCTGCGGGCGTTGGCCTGGGCATCGGCCCGGTTGCGGCCCACGGCTTCAAACTGCTGCACCAAAGTAAGGTCAGTACCGTCGTAGCCCTGCAACTCAATGTCGGTTCCTTTGTCATATTCACTGTCGATATCGACCACATCGAAGGTTGGCACACCGGCTACCGGCAACACTTTTGTTTCTTCTACCACGCCTTTGCGCTGGAAGTCGCTGATGAGGGGCGTGGCTGTTCCGCCAAAGACCACCATACTCACGAGCCATACACCGGCCAGGCTAAGGGCCGCCCGGCTGCTGATGACGTTGCGCATGGTGATGAGCATGACACCCAGCACGGCCAGCCCAAAGGCGGGGATAAGCCCGGTCAGGAAACCCGACAACACCATGGGCAGCGTAATATCGGGCCGGATCAGATCAAAAGGAAAAGCACCCGGTCCAACGCCCGACTTCGACCACAGGCCAACGGCTCCGCCCAAAAAAACCAGGCAGACGATCATACCGGCGAAAGCCAGAATGAGCATCAGGATACCCGCAAAAACCCGGATAACGGCTACCACGCCATTCATCAGGGGGCCAAGCGCACTACCCAGCCCGCCAATAATGGTGGCAATGGCCCGAAACGGAAATAGCAGCACCCGCGTGGCGGTGCCCTCGTTGTTGGGCGATTCGTTGATATTCAGGTTATGTTTGATGCTGCTTTCAATATTGGAGAGCGTGATGGGGCGACCCTGCATCTCCATTTTTTCGGTGAGCGTGTTGGCCGCAGGGGCAATCATCCACAGCACCACGTAGAGCAAAAACCCAAGCCCGAAAAACACAATCCCCAACACAAACAGCAGCCGCACCACGCCCGTGTCGATGCCGAAATAAGCGGCAATGCCCGACGAAACGCCCCCCAGCACCTTGTCTTCTGGGTTCCGAAAGAATTTCTTAATCGTTTTATCTTCTTCGATGGTGACCACACCCGGCAGGGCAATCCACATGGCAATATAAACGAGTATGGTGAAGCCGCTCAGTCCACCAAAGAAATCAGAGTCGCCGTTGTTCGACGCACCAACCAGGGCGGGTAAACCAACCACTAAGGCCACAAATATCAAACGCACCCAAACCACGTCCATGTTGAAATAGTGAGCCAGACCAGCCGCCACGCCACCCAGCGTTTTCCGGCGCAAATCGCGCACCAGCCGGCGCGGACCAGCGTAGGCATCCGCGCTGCCATGGCCTGCGTAGTTACCCGTTGTGCCTGGGGCGGGGCCAGCCTGTGGGTTGCCGGGCCGGGCAGTGCCACCGCCCGTGGCCGAGTGCCGCCCGCCCCCGTTCACCAGAACCTCCTCTTCCTCCACGGCCTCAAAGTCGGCCACGGTGCCCATGGCGGCAATAAGCTCGTTCACATCTTCCAGCGAGATGGCCTGCCGGTCAGCGGCTTTGAGCTTGGCAAGGAGTTTTTCGGCAATGCGGTTTTCAATGTCCGTTACAATTTCCTGACTGTCTTCGTAGGTCGAAAAATACTGTTGAACGGTTGTCAGGTAACTTTTCAGTTTGTCGTAGCCATCTTCCTCAATGTGGAAAATGACTCCGCTGATGTTAATGCTGATTGTCTTTTTCATGGCTCTAAGCAGAAAAGAAATAGGTTAAGCGTTCAGGGAAGAAGTCGTTTGATCGGGCATGCTCATGGGCGCACTGGTGCCGTTGGCCGGTTTGCGGTGCTGCTCGGTGCGGCCAATAATCTGCGTAACCGACTCGGCCAGTTCCTGCCACGTTTCGGTCAGGGATTCGAGGGAGTTACGGCCCAGATCGGTCAGGATGTAGTATTTGCGCGGTGGCCCCGATGTGGATTCCACCCATTTGTAGTCGAGCAACCCCGCATTTTTGAGTCGGGTCAGCAGTGGGTAGAGCGTGCCCTCCACCACCATGATGCGAGCCGAGGTGAGTTCGTCGAGCATGTCGGATGCGTAAATCTCGCCCCGGGAGATAATATGCAGGATGCAGAACTCCAAAATGCCCTTCCGCATCTGCACCTGAGCGTTTTCTATATTCATCGGTGTCGTGTGTTTCGTAAATTACATGGATCAAAGGTACAATAAGGTACTATGCAATGCAAGGTACTTTATTAAAACATTTTTTTAAATCGGATTAACGGTGCTGAAATCAGCATGAACGGTGCTTAGGCTATTTGGTTTTCGGCACGGTCGTGTACATTTACGGCGTTGATACTGACTATCATGCGTTTCGTTTATCCGCTCGTTCTGTTCGTAGCCCTTTTGCTGCCCGCCCGCTCGTGGGCGCAGCCGCGCTTGTTCGGCAATGAATGGATCAACTACGGGCAAACCTACCTGAAAATCCCGGTTGTGCAGCCGGGCATCTACCGAATCACGCCAACGCAATTGCAGCAGGCAGGCATGCCCATCGCCACCGTCGACCCCACCACCATCCAGCTTTTCCACCGGGGCGCTGAGCAGGCCATCTACGTAGTCGGTGAAGCCGACAAACGCCTTGACGCAACCGATTTTCTGGAATTCTACGGCCGGGGCAACGACGGCCTCGCCGACTCCTTGCTGTACCGAAACCGGAACTTTCAGCCCCACGCCTACTATAGCCTGTTCAGCGACACAACGGCTTATTTTCTCACGTGGCGACCGGGTAGCACCGGCAAACGCATGACCGCCTACACCGACACGACCTATATTGGTTTGGTGCCGGAGCCGTATCACTGGGCCGAGGAGCTGCGGGTATTTACCGAAACGTATTCGGCCGGCACCGTTTATCCGGCCGGAGCCGGTCAGGACGATGCAGCCATTCTGACAGACTATGACCGGGGCGAAGGCTGGACGGGGCCGCTGGTGTCGGCAAACACCCGCTATGACCAGTTTTTTTTACTGACTGATTTTCTGACCACGCCAGCCGAATTGCCAACGGTCAGCTACTTGCTGGCAGGACGCACGGCCACCGAACACCAGGTCGATTATCTGGCCGGGCCAGCGCAGATCAGCCAGCGAAGGCTCGGCACGGGGCAGTTCCAGCAGTATGCCCATGCAGCCTTCGAGGGCTTGCTCAACTGGAGCGATGTGGGCAAAACGGGCCACTTAGTGGTTAGCTTGGTGCCAACGCAACCCGGCGAGATGGTATCGCCATCGTTGCTGAAACTGCGTTACCCCCAGCGTACGAACCTCGGTGGCTCCCTCCTCAAATTTCTCCGGCTGCGGGCCAACACCGATCCACGCGCGTTACTCATCCTGAGCAACCCACCCGACAGCTGCCGCTTGTTCGACATCACCGACCCCGCCAGTGTTGGGCGCGTGGGTGGCCAGCAAGTGGGTAACCAGTGGCGGGGGGTGGTACAAAACAGCCGACCGCCCCGTGTTTTGCTGGCCACAGGCAGGCCGCTGGGGGTGACCCATATGGAAACGGTTCGGTTTCGGGCCATCGACCCCCGCCAACACAACTACCTCATTATCACGCATCCGCTGCTGCGGCAGGCCGCCGGTGCCGTGCCAGACCCGGTTCGGGCCTATGCCGCCTACCGGGCCTCGGAAGCGGGTGGGCGTTACGACACGCTCACGGTGAACATCGACCAGCTTTTTAATCAGTTCAGCTACGGCGAACGGCACCCGCTGGCCATCCGCCGGTTTGCCGATTTCATGGTGCGCAATCAGCACGACCGGCCTACGTTTCTGTTTTTGATTGGCCAGTCGCGCGATCCGCAGGGCATCCGCAAAGCCGCCAACGGTCCGCTGCTCGATCTGATTCCCAATGCGGGCTGGCCCGGCTCCGACCTGGGGCTGGTGGCGGGGCTAAACGGCCAACCAGCCCACGTGCCCGCCCTGCCCGTTGGCCGGCTAAATGCCCTGCGTTCGCAAAGTGTGCTGGATTATCTGGCTAAAGTCAGGGAACATGAGCAGATGTCAGAACCCGCCCTGTGGCACAAAAATGTGCTGCACCTGAGCGGGGGCCGTTCCTCGGCCGAACTCCGGCTGTTTCGGGCCTACACGGACGACTTCGGGCGGACCATCGAGCACCGCTACGTGGGTGGCCGCGTAACGACCCTGTCCAAACAAACCGACAATCCGGTTGAATATCTGCCTGTGGCACCCGCCATCAACCAGGGTTTCGGGATGGTGTCCATGTTTGGGCATTCGGGTCTCGATGTGGCCGATATCGACATTGGGTTCTGCTCCAATGATGCGCTGGGATATCGGAATAAAGGAAAATATCCGTTTTTGCTGGTTAATGGTTGTGCAGCGGGTAATTTTTATTTCGGACGGCCTACTTTCGGCACCG
>JAYVAP010000211.1:0-2667 GCA_043750915.1 Spirosoma sp.
CCCGATACGCCGAAGACGGTCATCATACCGATGGCAAACAACATCGCCAGCGGAATCACCGAAGCCACAATCAACCCCGCCCGCAGGTTGCCCAGAAACAGAATCAGGACGAAAATCACGATTAATGCGCCTTCGATGAGGTTTTTGGTTACCGTGCCGATGGTCCGGTTCACCAGTTCAGAACGGTCTAAAAAGGCATGAATTTCTACGCCTTCGGGCAGCGTTCGCCGAATCTGTTCCATGCGGGCTTTGACCCGGCTGATAACCTGATTGGCGTTTTCACCCTTGAGCATCAGTACCAGCGCGCCCACCGCTTCGCCCGCTTCGTTGCGGGACCCTCCAGTCCGGGTTAATGCGCCGTAGCGCACTGCGGAGCCAAACTGTACGGTAGCGACATCCCGAATCAGTACGGGAATGCCACCCGCCGTGCGCCGAACCACAATGCTACCAATATCGCTCAGGCTTCCCACCAGTCCCTCCGACCGGATAAAATAGGCGTTGGGTTTTTTGTCGATGTAGGCACCGCCCGTATTCTGGTTATTGCGCGAGAGGGCCGTAAACAAGTCGTTGATGCCCAGTTTATACGAACGCAGCCGGTCGGGATCAACCGAGATTTCGTACTGTTTGACCAAGCCGCCGAAACTGCTCACATCGGCCACGCCGGGTGTGCCGAGCAGTTGCCGGCGCACTATCCAGTCCTGAATTGAGCGGAGTTCCATTGGGGGATAGCGTTTTTCAAAGCCGGGTTTGGCGTAGATCACGTACTGGTAAATCTCGCCTAAACCCGTGCTAACCGGCCCCAGCGACGGCTCGCCCGCACTGGCCGGAATCTGGGCGCGGGCATCGGCTAAGCGTTCGCTCACCTGCTGCCGCGCCCAATAGAGATCGGTGGCTTCGGTAAACACAATGGTCACGACCGACAGCCCAAAGCGGGAGATAGAACGTACCTCCACAACCTGCGGGATGGTCGCCATCGTCTGTTCGACGGGAAAGGTAATAAGCCGCTCGACTTCCTGGGCGGCCAGCGCCGGGGAGCGGGTAATAATCTGCACCTGATTGGTAGTAATGTCGGGCAGGGCATCAATGGGGAGTCGGCTGAGAGAATAGCCTCCCCAAACTACCAGGGCCAGCGTAAACAGGCCGATAATGAGTTTGTTCCGAATGGAAAAACGGATGATGGCATCCAGCATACATGGGTCTGAACAAGAAGGTGAAAACAAGAGGATGCCACAACCAACCTATCTGCACACAGCTTTGGCAGCAATGTGTGGTCGATAGGCGAGTTAGCGTAGCGGGTGTTCAGGCCCGGTATTTGGGGGGTTGCCAGATAGCCGCGAACGGGGCGGCCCGGCGCGGGAGGGTGTAGGGGAAATAAATTACCGCAACAGGCCCAGTAGCCATACCGGTCACAGCCATGTACTCGAACAGGGGCATCACTATGCCGATGGCCCCGCAGCAGGTGCAGCTACAAAACGGCGAACAGGCATCGTGGTGGTGGGGCGGGTCGGTCGGCGATTCGGACCCAGCACAGGCAAACACGGCATGGCTCTCCGGCCCAGTGGTGGGCAGGCCTTCGTCGGCGCAGGGCCAGAGCGACAGGCCAAGCAGGTAAATAGCCAGAAATGCAGTGAGCCACTTCATATTGCAAAAATACGGCAATTACTTGTGCAACAGGGAGTCAAAAACGAATTGCTTTTTGCTGACGCGAAATCAGGTGATTCCATCAGCACAGCTACCGGCATAAAAAAACTGCGTCTGGACTCCACTGGCGCGACTTTCGGGCAAAGAGATTATTTTTTGAGGTCGGCCAGCGTGCCCCGGATGGCAGCCGAAAACCGGCTGTGCTGAAACATAGGGTTCTTGTTTTTGTCGACGAGTTGGCACCCGAATGTCACCACAAAAGGCGTGTCTTTTTTATCGAACAGCACTTTTGGCAACAGGCTCAGCGTTTGGCCGGGTTTTACCGTAACCGGAAAAACAACCGGTGTGGTGGCCTGGGCCTTGATTATAATGGGTTCGGGCTGATTGCCTTCAGCAATTTTTTTACCGTCAATCGAAACCGTGTAGTGCGTATTGGTGAAGGTAAAGGGCGTGCGGTTTCTGTTTTTGATGGTCACTCTGGCAGCCACATCGGTTCTTTTCAGCCCCAGCCTGCCAAAATCAAGGTCGTCGATTTTCATTTCAGGCATGTGATAAGTAGGTCCACGTTTTTCGAGGGTTTGCGTAAACGTCCGCTCGCCCAGAATGGGCACGTCGAGGTCGAAAGCCGCCCGAACCCCGTAGGTCGTGCTGTCGATGTCTTTTTTGTCTAATGTTTCCAGTACTTTCGTCAGTTTCTTCGTCAGCAGGGTCATGGGCAGGGTCACAAACGTACTGTCGCCCGGGCGCACCTCGATGGTTTTGTCATAGGTTTCCTCAATAACCGGCGTTTTCGCTATAAACACCGTGTAACGCAGTTTTCGGGCCTTAAAGCCAACGGGCAGGGGGTTATCGATGAGCAGTTTAAGCGTGGCCTCGACCTTGTCGGCATCGATGTTATTGATGGCCAGCGTGCTCATCTCCAGCCGGGGTTTGAGCGTGTTGTCATACGGCCCGCCGTCGGCCCGGGCTTTGTTTTGCAGTCGGCTATACCAAACGTAGGCACCTATGCCGCCCAGCAGCAGCAGC
>JAYVAP010000212.1:0-3578 GCA_043750915.1 Spirosoma sp.
AGCCGATCAGTTTCGCTGTCGAGGTGCTCGCGGGCTACCTGCAGGTGCTCGCGGGCCACCACGCTAAGCCGCTCGCGCAGGCGCAGGCAGTTTTCCTCAAACAGGCGGTTGTGGTCGACCAGGAAAGCGGCTGCTTTGGTGGGTGTTTTCACGCTCTCGTGGCAAAGCATATCCGTCAGACTGACGTTGCGTTCGTGGCCGATACCGGCCAGAATGGGAATGCCGAAACCCGCTACTGCCAGTCCCATCAGCAGGGTATCGAACGAGCCGAAGTCCAGCTGCGAACCACCCCCGCGCACAATCACAACGGCATCGTAGGGCACGTTGCTAAGCCGGATGCGCTCCAGCTGGCCGCAAATGGCCCGCTCGGCCCCCACGCCCTGCACCTGCGTAAGATATTCATCGACCGAAAACGTATAGCCATAGGCGTTCTGCGCCAGCTCGTGCCGAAAGTCGCGCCAGCCGTCGGATCCGGGTGCCGAAATCAGGGCCAGCCGCTGCATAACCGCCGGGCGGGGCAGCAGCTGGTTGGCGGTTATGTACTGACCATCTTCTACCCAAACCAGTTCGGAATGATCTCGCACGAGGGTGTCCAGCACGGTTTGCCGCTCGCGCTCCAGGTTGCCGAGGGTATAGGAGGGGTCTATCTTCAGAATTTCGACCCGCAGCCCATACACCGGACTGAACCCCACCGACACCAGCAGCAGCAGCTGAATATTGCGGGCAAAGGCCATGCCCGTTGCGCTTTCAAAATCGCGGATGGTATGGTAATTTTTCCGCCAGATGCAGGCATCGAGTTTGGCAAGCGTTTCGCGCCCGGCTTCGCGCTCCACCAGCGTCAGAAAACAGTAGCCCCGGTCGGGGTAGTTTTTGATGTCGCTCGTTTCGGCCACCACCCATATCACCTTCTGCCCGAAGGCTTCGTCGATAACGGCCTCGAGCGTAAACGCTAAATCGGACAGGCGGATTGGATTCATGGGAGACTAAAAAAACACGGGAACGAGTGGCTGCGCTAAAGGCAGGTGTTTGCCGTTAAATTAAAGGCCTTCAAACTGGCGCAGAAACCGGATATCGTTTTCCGTGTAGAGCCGCAGATCGTTGACCACGTATTTAAGCTGGGTAATGCGTTCGATGCCCATGCCAAAGGCGAAACCGGTGAACTCGTCGGGGTCGATGCCGCAGTTGGCAATTACCTGCGGGTCGATCATCCCCGACCCGGCAATTTCGACCCAGCCGCTGTGTTTGCAGATGTTGCAGCCCGTGCCGCCACATATCTGGCACGAGATGTCGATTTCGGCACTGGGTTCGGTGAAAGGAAAGTAGGAAGGCCGAAAGCGAATGCGGGTGCCCGGATCGAACATTTCCTGCACAAAATGGTAGAGCGTGTCTTTCAGGTCTTTAAAACCCACATTGCGGTCGATATAAATACCTTCGACCTGGTGGAACATGCAGTGGGCGCGGGCCGAAATGGTTTCGTTTCGATAGACCCGGCCGGGCATAATGGACCGGATGGGCTGGAAAGGTGCTGGCTGACCATCGGCACCAGCGGCTGCCCGCCGTTGCATGAGCCGGATTTGCACATTTGAGGTGTGGGTGCGCAGGAGCATATCGCCCGAACCGGCGTTGCTGCCCACCCCTTTCTCCACAAAAAACGTGTCCTGCATGTCGCGGGCGGGGTGGTTATGGGGGAAGTTGAGGGCACCAAAATTATACCAGTCCGACTCGATTTCGGGGCCATCGGCCACGTTGAAACCAATCCGTTCGAATACCTGGATAATGCGTTGCCGCACTAAACTGAGCGGATGCTGCGAACCCGTCAGGTGGGGCACGGTGGGCAGGGTCAGATCAATGGGTGGCGTAGTGTCTGCGCTGTCCTGCTGCGCGGTTATGGCCTGGCTAAAGGCATCGAACCGTTCCTGGGCCAGGTTTTTGAGACCATTCAGCAACTGTCCAACGGCACGCCGTTCGTCGGGCGGCACGGTTTTGAGTTCGTCGAACAAAGTTGTTACTGCGCCCTTCCGACCGATGAATTGCAAACGAAACTGCTCTAATGATTCTTTCGAGGTAACGGTATATTGGGCAATTTCCCGAGAAATAGCATTTACTCTATCCAGCATAAAACGGCAATGGTCAGTTGTTCTGAACGTGCCACAAAGGTAGGCAAAAGCGGGCAGAGCACGAACTTAGCCAGCGGGCGGATTTTTAAGCGATCCTGTTATCCCAATTAGCCAGGCTTAAAACTAATGAATGATGGGATATTCGGGTGTTGCTGCTATATTGATTAAACGGTAAATAAGGCCTGACGAATAAGAAGTTACACGCGCTACTAACACGTTATTTTCCGCATCGGAAAAACAGGTCTGATTGTTGTAGATTTAAGGTATAAGGCAGGCGTTCAGCACGGCAATTTCGGTCCAGCTAAATTGGTATCAAGTCACTGAGTGTCAACTTAAAATTAGTGTCTGTTACCCATTACTCCCAATCGCTATGAATGTGTTTGCCAATGACTCCCTCTTTGATTCTATGTGCATTCCTTTCCACAAAAGTGTGGAAAAAAATGCCGACACTACCTGTCTGCAAAAATTGCTGATTCCCTTCTACGACCGTAAACGCACCGTTTCTGTCGACGAAATTGTTCGTCTGGAAGGCTCGGGTAATTACACGAACTTTTTTCTGAAAGACGGCACCAAGATACTGGTTTCGCGCACCCTGAAGGAGTACGAGACATTGCTCGACGGTCAGGCGTTTGTGCGGGTACATAAGTCATGCATCGTAAACTTAGGCTTTGTGCGCAGGTTTTTCGTCAAAAAAGAAGGTGAGCTTGAACTAACCGATGGCCAGCAGGTGAAAATATCCCGTCGCCGGGCGCAAACGTTCATCGACCGCATTCGCGACTTCCGGCCCGTTGCCGTCAGCTAAAGACCGTACCGGCGTAGCAGGCCATAAATAGCCCGTATAGAACGGGCTATAACCAACACGTAGTTTTACCTGATGCGAAGCGTACATTCCCCCAAAGTTTCTTCCTGATATTGGTATAATGAATTGATTGATAGTTTGTTAGGGTAAATTCCTGGCCACTGCTAATCAAGGCTTTTTTTCTGAAATAGCGGTGATCCGGTAGTTTTGTTTCGTTAATGACCAACCGAAATATAAACCCTTACCTCATGGAAATCACCGCTTACTCATCTGTTCAGCCGCTCGCTTCCCCCCAGTTTCCGGCCACCTACCAGCGCGGAACGCAACGCATTTCGTTGCCCTACCTGAACCGGACCATCTTTATTTATGTCGACGATATTCTTTGTTTGCAGGGCGAAGGTAATTACACCTTTCTGCACACGCGTGACCGCAAGCGGTACTTAGTATCGAAAACGCTCAAGGAATTTGAGCGGACGCTCAACGGATCAATGTTTCTGCGGGTGCATAAGTCATACATTGTAAATCTGGCATACGTGCAGCCGGGCTTATTCATCAAGGACCGGCAGATGCGCTTAGCCGACGGTCGGGAGGTGGCTGTTTCGCGTCGTCGCCAGAAAAGCATCATCCAGCAAATGGCTCAATATGGGCAGTGGCTGTTAAAC
>JAYVAP010000213.1:0-4148 GCA_043750915.1 Spirosoma sp.
CGTACCTTTAGTTTGTTGCCTTTGCGCAATGAATGCACCAGCGACGACACCTGCTGGGCCAGGGCCATCGACTGCTCCAGGTCCGTGTCGATCCAGTCACCTTTGGCGGTATGCCAGTCTGTTAAGTGTACCGAATCCGTGCCGGTCAGGTTGCGATATAGCCAGTCGGCAAAGAACGGCGCAATGGGCGAGATCAGTTGCGAAACCGTGGTCAGGCATTCGTGCAGCGTTTCGTAGGCCGCCTGCTTGTCGGTGGGCGAGGAGGCTGTCCAGAATCGCCGGCGCGACAGCCGTACGTACCAGTTCGATAGCTGATCGCTCACGAAGTCCTGAATCAGCCGGCCGGCTTTGGTGGGGTTGTAGGTTTCGTATTGTTGCCCCACATCCAGTATGAGCGACTGGAGTTTCGAGAGAATCCAGCGGTCCAGCTCCGCCCGTTCGGCCACGGGTACCGGCTGGTTGTTAAACGAAAATTCATCCAGGTTGGCATAGAGGGCAAAGAAGTTGTAGGTGTTAAACAGGGTTCCGAAGAACCGCCGTTGCACCTCGCCAATGCCCTCGGCGTTGAATTTGAGGTTATCCCACGGCTCCGCATTGGTAATCATATACCAGCGCGTGGCATCCGGGCCATACTGGGCCAGCGTCTTGAACGGGTCTACGGCATTACCCGACCGTTTCGACATTTTGTTGCCGTCTTTGTCGAGCACCAGCCCTGTGGACACCACATTCCGGAACGCCACCGAATCGAACAGCATCACGGCAATGGCGTGGAGCGTGAAAAACCAGCCCCGCGTCTGATCGACACCTTCGGAGATGAAATCGGCCGGAAACGACTGCTCAAACACGGCCTTGTTCTCAAACGGATAGTGCCACTGCGCGTAGGGCATGGCCCCGCTGTCGAACCAAACGTCGATCAGGTCCGGCTCGCGCAGCATGAGTTGACCGCTGGCTGAGATAAAGTATATGTTGTCGGAATAGGGCCGGTGCAAATCGTAGCTGCCATCGGCGTGGGCCGCCAGGAATACGTTGTTTTTATCAATATATTCCTGATAGTCAGTCTTTCCATCCTGCACAAGCAGTTCCATCTGCGCAACGGCCTGCTGGCTCAGCGCAATCAGTTCGGCCACTGAACCAACGCACACCTCTTCGCTGCCATCCTCGGTTCGCCAGATCGGCAGGGGCGTTCCCCAGTAGCGGCTGCGCGATAAATTCCAGTCGACGAGGTTTTCGAGCCAGTTGCCAAAACGGCCCGTGCCGGTGCTTTCGGGTTGCCAGTTGATGGTTTTGTTGAGTTCAACGAGCCGGTCTTTCACCGCCGTTGTCCGAACAAACCAGCTGTCCATCGGGTAGTACAGAATCGGTTTGTCGGTGCGCCAGCAGTGCGGGTAGGGGTGTTCGTATTTCTCAACCCGAAACGCCTTGTTTTCTTCTTTCAGCTTGATGGCAATCAACACGTCGGTCGGCTTAAAATCCGGGTCGGCGCGTTCGGCATCACTGTAATATTCTTCTTTTACATAACGCCCCGCAAAGTCGGTGATTTCGGCCACAAACCGGCCCTGCCGATCCACAATGGGCACGTCTTTGCCCGTCTCGTCCCGCACCATAATGGGCGGAACCCCCGCTGCCTGCGCCACCCGAAAGTCGTCGGCCCCGAACGTGGGCGACGTATGCACGATACCCGTACCATCTTCGGTCGTTACAAAGTCACCCAAAATCACCCGGAAAGCCCGTTTGTCAGGCTCGTCTGTTTTTAGGTCGGCGTGGGGCTGTACATACGGCATAAGTTGCTCGTAGTCAATGTCTTCCAGCTGGGAGCCGTCAAACGCATTGAGCACCTGCCAGGGAAGGAGCTTATCGCCCGGCTGGTAGCTGGCAAAATCAGCGTTTTCGCCTTTCGCGTCGAACCAGCGACTGACTAAGGCTTTGGCCAGCACCACCTGAATGGGCTGGTAGGTGTAGGCGTTGACCGTTTTCACCAGCACATACGGAATTGTTTTGCCAACGGTCAGGGCCGAGTTGGCGGGCAGGGTCCAGGGTGTGGTTGTCCAGGCCAGTATAAAGACATTGTCGGTTGGGGCTTCCCCGAAGAGAAACGCCGATTTGGGCGTGTGTTTCACCCGGAACTGCGCTACCACGGTGGTGTCGCGCACGTCTTTGTAGGTGCCGGGCTGGTTCAGCTCGTGCGAACTCAGGCCCGTGCCCGCTTTGGGCGAATAGGGCTGGATGGTGTAGCCTTTGTAGAGCATCCGCTGCCCGTCGACTTCCTTCTCGTAGAGCCGTTTGAGCAACTGCCAAACCGACTCGATGTACTCGTTTTTGTAGGTGATATAGGGGTTATCGAGGTCGACCCAATAGCCCATTTTTTCCGTGAGGTCGTTCCACTCATCGGTGAACCGCATAACGGTTTGGCGGCACCGGCGGTTGTAATCTTCAACGCTGATGGTTTTGCCGATGTCGTCTTTGGTGATGCCGAGTTCTTTCTCTACCTGTAGTTCGATGGGCAAACCGTGGGTATCCCAGCCACCCTTGCGCTCAACCTGAAAGCCGCGCAGGGTTTTATACCGGCAGAAAATATCCTTGATGGTGCGGGCCATCACGTGGTGAATACCGGGCGTACCATTGGCCGACGGGGGGCCTTCGTAAAAGGTAAACCGGCGCGTGGGCGCATCGGGGGTGCCATTGCGCCGGGCAATGGACTGTTCAAAAATCTGGTTCTGATTCCAGTAGGTCAACACCTCGGCGGCTACCTGCGCATAATCGAGGGATTCGTATTGATGATACGTCACGTTTGATGGGAAGCTGATTAGCCTAAAAAAAATAAAGACAAAGATACGGAAAACGCCTGCCTGAAAAGGGATTTCTGTGGCCGGTAGCATGGCGGCCATCGCTGATCCCCGCGTAAAGAAAAAATGATATCAACAGTGACCCAATAAGCTGAACAGCGTCTATAAATTGATTTTTAGTAAGTAGTCTGTATTCAGTAAACCAATCAAACATCTAAAATTATGCGTACTTCAAAATCAATGTTGACGATTCTCGCTTCGGGCATTGCACTCACCGTCGGCTTTCTGGCCTGCCAGTCGAACGAAGTCGACAAACCGTTGACAGAAACCCCTGCCAGCACCCTCGTCGAGCTGGTGCGGCTGGGCGAAAAGCTAAACCCGACTGATGCGGAAATCAGCCAGTTCGATCTGGGCTACAAGCGGCTGTCGCTGGCCGAATTCGTTCAGTATCGGCAGATTCAGCACGCTGACCTGCGCAAAACGTATGGCAACACGAAATCCCTTGATGAATCTCTGACGGCTGATATGGCCTGGTTCAAGCAACTCAACCAGGAGTCGGTCAGCACTTTCGGAAAACCAACCAACCAACTAAGCGACCAGCAGCAGGATGCTTTGTTTGCTGCGCTGGACAAGCAGCAGGCTACCAGCAGCCAGGCCCGACAGGCAGCCTGCGCGGCCATTTCTTTCAACACCACCTTTACGCGGGGAACCGGCGGAACTACCAATTTAGCCGCTACCGGCGCATGGGAAGTAGATCCCGGGGCGCGTAATGATTGCGACTGCCAGTTGGCCTTTTCAACGACAAACTCAACTTTCCGCAGATTGAGAGCCTCATCGAACAGCGCAAGATCGTTGCTCACTGACTTTGGGGGCACACTCGGTGGCCGTCAGATAGGCGGATCCCGCGGAGGAACCTACCCCGTTTTCGGTAAAACCCGCGTACAACTTTGGTTTCCTTCCCAGTCATGGAGAGGGTGTAGTGTCTTGCTGGGTCAGTACACCCTCTCCAACCGGTAAGGGGTTAAACTGAACCCAACCGGCCCTGATTTCTCTGTTGGCAACACAGAGGAATCAGGGCCGGTTTTTGTTTGTTACCCTACAACGTCAGAATGACAAATTCGACCCGCCGGTTTATTTTGCGTTCCTCGTCGGTGCCTTTGGTCAGAATGGGGCGCGTATCGCCGTAACCGATAGTCTGAATCCGGTCGGTATCCACCCCTTTTTGCACTAAATAACGCTCGCAGGCCAGCACCCGGTCGCGGGAGAGTTGCAGGTTTTTTTCGTGGTCGCCAATGATGTCGGTATGCCCTTCGAGCCGGATGGCCATATTGGGGTTGTTCTGCATCATACTCACCAACTTGTCCA
>JAYVAP010000214.1:0-2067 GCA_043750915.1 Spirosoma sp.
ACCACAGCTATTGCCAACTACATATTAGATACTATTGCACCAAATCCGTATATTTTTGCAGAATATGAAGGTCGGCCTACACCCGAGAAAATGTACAGACGGGCTGTTTTTAAACGGAAATACATCATTATCTACAAGGTGACGGATGAGCATATTTTGTTTCTGGTTATTTACCACTCGAGCCAAAATCCTGATGCTGTTATGCTCGAGGAGTAACTCACAACCCGAATTTTTCTAATCGCCGGTACAACGCCTGCCGCGACAAGCCCAGTTCCCGCGCCACATCGGTGATGCTGCCCCGGTATTTTTGCATCGTTTGCTGAATCTGCTGTCGTTCCATATCCTCGAGTTGCAGCGTTTCGTTCACCGGCGATGGGGTGGCCGAGGTCTCTTTTCGGAACACAAAATCGGTTGGCTCCAGCATTTTCCCCGCCCCCAAAATTACGGCCCGCTCCACGGCGTGCTGCAACTCCCGAACGTTGCCCGGCCAGCGGTACTGCTTCATCTCGGCCAGCAGGGCCGGGCTGATGGCAACCACGGGCCGGTTGTATTGTTGGGCATATTTTTTGGCAAAATGCTCAGCCAGCGGGGCAATGTCGGCGGGCCGGTTGCGCAGGGGCGGCAGGGTGAGTTCGATGGTGTTGATCCGGTATAGCAAATCCTGGCGGAACCGGGCCGGTGCCCCCCCGCTGCTTTCGGTAAGATCGGCATTGGTGGCGCAAATAAGCCGCACATCCACCGGCCTGGCTTTGTTGCTGCCCACGCGCGTTACCTGACGCTGCTGCAGCACCGTGAGGAGTTTGGCCTGCTGACCGGGGGTGAGGTTGCCAATTTCGTCCAGAAAGATGGTACCGCCCTGCGCTTCTTCAAACCGCCCCGCCCGGTCGTCGCGGGCATCGGTGAAAGCCCCTTTGACATGGCCGAAGAGTTCGCTCTCGAACAGGCTTTCGGTGAGTGCGCCCACATCGACGCTCACAAACGGCCCCGCCTGCCGCCCCGACTGCTCGTGAACAGCCCGCGCAATGAGGTCTTTGCCGGTGCCGTTTTCACCCAGAATCAGGATGTTGGCCTCCGTGGGTGCCACCCGCCCAACTGTATCGAGGATGGGACCCATGGCGTTGCCAATGAGCGACTGGGTGACAGGCCGGGCAGGTGGCCGGGCCGTAGTTTTGTCGCGGGTGGCAGGGCCAGCTGCAGGTTCATGCGCCTGGTTATCCGCCCGGCCAATGGCTCCCCGAATGGTTTCCAGAAACTTATCATTCTGCCACGGTTTGAGCACAAAGTCGGCGGCTCCGGCTTTCATGGCGCGAACGGCCATTTCAACATCGCCGTAGGCCGTAAACAGCACCACCCGGGCCTGGGGGTCGATGTCGAGAATGCGGTCGAGCCAGGCGAAACCCTCGCGCCCGCTGCTCACGTCGCGCTGGAAATTCATGTCCAGCACAATGGCATCGTAGCGGTTGGTATTGAGCAGAAAAGGTAGCTTTTCGGGGTTCTTTTCGATGTCTACCCTGGCCACATGCCGTTTGAGCAGCAACCGGGCCGCCAGCAGCACATCGGGGTCGTCGTCGACGAGCAGAACTTTCGCATCTTGCATGGCCCAAAGATAAAGGGATAGCGGCAATGTTGCACCTTCCGGCGGCTGCTCCGGGCAAATCGGGCGTTTTGCGGTATGAACCACGGATGGGTGTGTATAGTAAACGGATGGCTTCGTATTGGGGGATCACTAACTTTGACCCGATTTTGCCACTCGTATCGTCTATGCCCGGCCCCCAACAAGCCCCTGCCCCCCTGCCTGATCGCTGGTTTTTTGCCCTGGTAGTCACCGGTATCCTGCTGAACGCTACCGGCTTAATGTCGCCTATTCTGGAAGTCGACGGTGCTTTGTATGCCAGCATTGCCAAAGTGATGGCGCAGTCGGGCAATTTTGTCAATCTCCGCGTCCTTGAACAGGACTGGCTCGACAAACCGCACTTTCCGTTTTGGGTGACGGCCCTGAGTTTTCGGATTTTTGGTATCAACTCATTCGCTTACAAGTTTCCGGCGTTGCTGTTTTTTTTGGCGGGC
>JAYVAP010000215.1:0-2006 GCA_043750915.1 Spirosoma sp.
CCTGGCCAGTCGGTTGTTGCAGCAAAAACACCCCCACCTGCGGCTGCTGGTTTATGATGCGGCCCGCCCCCGCACCGCCCAGTGGAACCTCTGGAACGCCCTGCCCAACCTGCCCGAACAAGAGCGCCAGAAGTACGTTGCCGACCCCCGCAAAGGCTCCATCCACAGCTATGGCTGCGCGGTAGATCTGACGCTGGCAACCGCCAGTGGTAAACCGCTGGATATGGGCACGCCGTTCGATTTTTTTGGTGTGCTGGCCTATCCCGCCCAGGAGCATACATTGCTGAGGGCGGGCAAGCTGACGAAGCAGCAAATTGAAAACCGGCAAGTCCTGCGCACCGCCATGCGGCAGGGTGGTTTTAGCCCCATTGAATTCGAGTGGTGGCACTTCAATGCGCTATCCAGGAGTCGGGCAAAAGCCATGTTTCGGATTGTGGAGTAATAAATAAAATACTGATAATGAAGATATTAAAAACTTTGTTGCAAGCTTTTCTGGTTTTATTGGCCAGCAATATTCCAGACTTTGCCCAGTCAGTCGGCCCGCCCGTTTCGGTGTCGGAACCGCTGCTCAGAAAACACGTTTTTCTGCTCGCTTCCGACAGTTTGCAGGGGCGGCAAACGGGCACAGCCGGACAACTTCTGGCGGCCTTCTACGCTCAGAAAATCTTCCGGCAAAACCATTTGATACCGGTATTTCGTATGGATTCGGTTCGGGGTTCATTTCGGCAAACGTACCCGTTCACCATCACGGAGGTGGCTAATTTTGGCCGTACGGAAGTGGCCAATTTTGGCCGTAAATTGGCCTACGGTGCGCCAAATGCTACCTATAAACGGTATGAATTGGCCACCACACCCGTTACGCCCGACGATAGCAGCCGGGTGCTTTTTGGCGATAATGTGGCGGGGCTGCTGGTGGGGACCGATCTGAAACAGGAGGTAGTGGTGCTGTCGGCCCATTACGATCATTTGGGCACTGTTGGAAAGCGCGTTTTTCACGGGGCCGACGATAACGCGTCGGGAACGGCCACTATTCTGAGCCTGACGGCCGTTTTCGACAGCTTGGCCCGGCAGGGAATCCGGCCTCGCCGGAGTATATTGTTCGTGCTTTTTTCGGGCGAAGAGGGTGGGCTGCTTGGGTCGGCTTACTTCCTGAACAACAGCCCCATTCCGTTGCCGCAGTTGGTGTGCGATTTTAATGTAGACATGGTGGGCCGCGTTGATTATGCCCATCGGAAGAAGCCTGATTACTGTTACCTGATCACCGGAAATCAGGGCGATGCGCTGAAAACAATGGCCGAGACTGCCAACGGGCAATCGGTCAATCTGGCGCTGAATGATGGCGGCTATGATGCCAAAGCTGACCCCGAACACTATTTCCTCCGCTCCGACCACTACAACTTTGCCAAACTTGGCATACCGGCCCTGTTTTTCACCAATGGCCAGCACCCCGACTATCACCAGACTTCCGACACGGCCGAAAAGATAGTGTATGATGTGCTGCAAAAACGTGCTACACTCATCTTTCAGACTGCCTGGCTTGCCGCCAATCCGGCTCTCTGAAAAAGCGCAGGCAGCTGAAGCGGGCAAATGGCCTGGTCAATTATTTATCGGTATTGTAGCGGCTGACCAGTATGTCAAACTCGTCCAGGATGAGGTGACGGTGCGGGTGGTCCCACCGAAAAATAAGCGACGCGTAGTAAGTGATGTTGTTCACATCGGGGAAGTTCGTGTCAATTTTTATGAAATGAAAATTCTTGAACTCGCGAAACCACGCATCAAACTTACGGACGCGGGCTAAGTGGCGACCATCGGCCGTTTCACAGATGTAGATCAGGATGCGCTCTTTGCTGCTGACAAAGTCTTCACAAATAGCCGCAACAGTAGTGGGTATCAGTGGGTCGGGTGGCATCTTGCCCGCTGGCAGGAACATCACCTCAATAACCAACTCGAATGTGTGTTGGCCCAAATCCAGTCGGTTGGCAAACAGATAAGGAGTAGGCCTGAAC
>JAYVAP010000216.1:0-3288 GCA_043750915.1 Spirosoma sp.
CACTTGAGCCGGCCACTTCCCGAAGTTCATCGGAGTTCAGAATCTGGCCTACACGGGCGAAAAAGAAATCTCGTAGTTTAGACTTTGCGCCTTCGCCTTTTTTAGATTTTGACATGCTGCCGGAATAATGGGTAAAGGGGGTAAATTATTTTCGTATGCTTTAAACGCAGCTACAATGGCCTCGCCTACCGCGTGGGCAACCGGCGGGGGAAACGCATTGCCGACCTGACGATAAGCGGGTGTTTTTTTTCCCACAATATGCCAGTCCGGGGGAAAACCCTGAATTCGGGCAGTCATGCCGAGCGTCAGTTTTGGCATCGCTGGCGCATCAAAGGTGGGGGCGTTGTTGGCCAGACCGTGGCCATCGACACCCAGGGCAGCCCAGGCGCGTTTCGCCCTCGTGGGTCCTAAATCAGCACCACCGTGCTTTTTAGAGCCGCCTACCAGCGTTGGTGCTATACTGGCAGCACCGGCCCGCCACTGTTCAGCCATCAGCCAGCCGTTAGCCTTCATTTCATCATAAAGTACTTCACCAACCGTTGGCGGGGCAGTACTGTGTGGTAGCGGCCAGGCAAAATGGGGCATATATGCCTGTTTCAACGCAATCAGGATAGCACGCGGCCTCAACTGTGGAACCCCATAGCTTGATGCGTTCAGGATGCGCCAGGTGCCTGAGTAACCCAGACTATTCAACTCTTCCAGGATAGTGTTCCTGTAGGTTTGGAATTTGGGGTCCAGCAAGCCCCGAACGTTTTCCAGAAGCACCGCACGGGGATTACATTCTTTAACCAGTCGTAAGGCTTCGGGGAATAAATCGCGGTCATCGTCCCGGCCCAGTTGCTTGCCCGCAATGGAGAATGGCGGGCATGGAACACCACCTGCCAACAAATCAACCTTTCCCCTGTAGCTGATTGCATTGAACAGCCGAACATCTTCATTCAGGACATTCCAGGCGGGCCGGTTGTGGCGCAGCGTCTGGCAGGCTAACGGCTCAATCTCGACCAGAGCCAGGTGGTCGAATCCGGCTTGTTCTAAACCCAATGCCTGGCCGCCGGCACCGGCACAGATCTCAATTGACGTGTAATTAGGCATGAAATTCAGCATGGGGTTGGCGGGCGTTGTTTTATAGAATTACCCTTCGCAGTGGTCTAATCAAATCGAAAGATAAGGCAATTCAACCGGATTAGAGATTGTAGCCCTGATCATACGGCTCTTTCTCATGGGGCTGGGCTTCAGGCGCACGGGGCCGTTATATCCGGTGTGGTCGATGGTGAGTGAAGCCGGGTTGGCTTAGTGCCAACTGGTTTACGGAATCTCGAACAGGTGCTTTCAGGAAGCCCTGGTTGATTTCACAAAACGGTCGGCAGGAAATCTATTTAAATCAAACCGTTATCTTTAGCGGATGAGCATCAGAAAAATCGGCTGGGCAGGGGCATTGCTGCTCGGCGCTGGATGGCTGACGGGCTGTTTCCGTCCCATTATTTATTTGCAGAACCAGCCGAACTACCCGGTGGAGGTTTTCTACGACAATCAGCGTCCCAGCCGACCGTTTGAGCCGCTAAAGGACCTCGAATCGGCGGGGGAGGTGCCGCTGACCGACCGGCAAACCGCCAACCACCGCATGGTTGAGCGGGGCAATAATATGCAGCAAAAAGAAATGCTTCTGGCGCGCCTGACGCTGGAAGCCAAAAAACTTGGTGCCGATGCCCTCATATCCGTACGCTATAAATACTATACATCCCGCACGGAAAACGGATATCTGATGACCGGCCTGGCGGTGAAATACAAGCAGGAAAATTAATTACTTAATCTCTTCGTAATCAACGTATTCGCCACCCCGGTACGTAGAATTCGTATTCTTTTTAGGGCTATTTTCCACCCGTGTCTCGCCGTCGCGGGTTTGGTGGGGGGCTTCGGCCTGGCGTTTATGGTCTTTCATCAATTGCCGGCCAACCAGCAACTGGAACACGAACCGCCGGATTGGCGGCACGAACATAATGATAAGGCTAATAATCAGGAGAAACTTCATGTGGGGTGTCCGTTAACAATGAATAAACGACGGGGCAGCGGGTTTAGTTTTCTTTCCCGCACGGAGTCGCTCATCAGGCACTATTCGAGAGAAAAGCGGACGTTTATTTATTGCCCGTACAATGTTTTGGCAGCCGCTTCGTATTGGTCGCCTTGCCGAGTTTGAGCGGGTCTTTCCCCAAAATGAGCATGGCCGCCCTGGCGGCTTTCACCCGCTCCAAGCCAATCGTCTGAAAATAACTTGGTTGCCCATCCAGGGTTGCGGCTGGTTTCAGGCCCAGTGCCCTGAATTGCTCGGCAATATAGCGGGCCGCAATCCAGTTGCCGAGTTCGCCCGTTTGGCGGCCCTGCAACTCATCCGATGCCAGAAAACGGGTGTGCCCTTCTACTTCGGCGCGGTAAGTTTTAAATTCGGGCAGAGCAACTGCCGGGCTGGCAGTTTGAGCGGGGCTTTGGTGGCGGGCCGGGGTTGTGCCTGCGCCAATGTTGTGACCAGCACTAAGTATCTGTCAATAAATAAAGTTCTCAACTCATGGAAATATGGTACAATTCCATTCTTCTCTAAAATCAGCCTTGTGAATATTGACTTTAGCAAAGTCTTCTGCTGATACCTTAATGCATTTATTATAAACCCTATCATCCTTCATAGTCCATACTTTCAGCCCTTTTTCGGTTACCGTATTGGCAATCAAATTCACAATAACTTCGATGTTTGTCAAGGATCTACCACGCCAGTTTTTTGAAATATAAAAAAACAAACGATGTTCTGCCGCAACGGCGAACCATTTTATTCCATTTGATAGTGCCAGCTGGAAAATGAGACACTGAAATTATTAAACCACTTTCAGTAGCAAATTTCTGTAACTCGCTCTTCTACAGTCGACCTATTGCTCCCATCACCATCGGCATTTATATAGACTGATTTAGCATCTGAATACAAGGATTTTCCCATTTCAAGCCACCACCTTCGGATGGAATTTACCCCAAACGCTGCGGTATCAGCACTGATGCCCACGTTGACAAAACCCTCATTTTTAGCCAAATAATAAACCCCATACGGGGCGGCTTTGCCTAGGTCTTTATCCACAAAATCGTATACCTTCACCAGTAATTCCCACTTTGCGTTTTAGCACTATTCTTACTTAGAATAGTGCTACACCAAAAGCTGATTAGCATGTCAAAATCTAAGCGTTGTCCTAAGAACTCTGAGCCGAAGCGTCGGTCCGACGCTTCGGCGCGGGGCCCGCTCCGGCGTACCGG
>JAYVAP010000217.1:0-2821 GCA_043750915.1 Spirosoma sp.
CTCCACCCGTAATACCTTCAAAGCCGGCGGAACCAAATGTAGTACTCCCGTTCAGAAAGGTGCCATTTGGGGCTGGCTGATTAAAGCCCAGCTGCATCCCGCTGCGGTCAATGAAACCCAGAATAATATCGCCATCAACATCAATTTCGATATCAGCCAAGATAGGTTGTGGTGCAATCCGTACACCCGTTGCTCCCGTTCCGTTAGATTGGGCAAACTGCGAAAAATCACCAGCACCACCCGCGCCGATCCAGTGATACCAGCCGCGCGTGGCCGCTCCCTGACAATCATTGAAGTTAGCATCTTCAATAGGGTACCCTTTAATATAAGATAAATCGGTATTGATTGGGTTGGTCCAGGTGTTGGTAGTCAAATCCAGCGCAAAAACGCGGGCGAAAAGAACACCCGGTGCTTCACCACTGTAAGTGTCGGCATCGGTGTTCCGGCTCTCGGCTGTACAAACTACGCCTACATATACTTTTCCTTTATGATATTTTATTCCCCAGGGGCGGGGAGCAACACCGTCACTGCAACTCTGCGTAAGCCAGGGTTCATTTTGAAAGTTGGTCACATCGCCGGATGTGGGCGTAACGGATGGCCGTACGTTATTGATGGCATACAAACCCCGGTCGTTGAGGTTGATCAAGTACAGTGTCTTGCCATCGTCCGAAAAATCGATATCGCCAAGCCCCTGTTTACCGGCGGCATCGAAAGCCTGTGCATCAACCGATTGGCCAGCAGCACCCAGTCCACGAGCAGCATCCGAAAAGTTAAAACCGGTGTTGATACCAATGTTATTAACATTTACCCATTGAGCCATCGTAAAGTTAGCTCCCCCCTTCGCTGCCGTATAAATACCACCCGATCCAAGCGGTCCCAGACCCACGTGCCGTTTCACAACGGCTGCACTAAACACAGTTGCGGTGGTTCGCTGATAGCCTACGCCCCAAAGTGCGCCTACCTGATTGTGGCGGGCCAGTTCATTCGTTACGTTTGAGGCAGGAGAAGTACTATTAGCCGTATAAGGTACATAAACAAAGGCATCCTGAGACCCATTAGGACCATTAGAGCCTCCATTCACGTAGCAGGGGATAGCAACAAAGGGATTAGTCGTTTCGCAGTAGTCGCCAGGGTAGTTTACGGCCAGGTTGACCGACGACGAGCCGCCCGTGGCAAACTGTATGGTTGTTCCGCCCGTTATTCCACGGGAGGCATAATAAAAAGTAGGTAAGGTATATTGCAGCCGAACCGGGGTACCGGATGGCACCTGCGCGGCAGAGAATGTATAGTCCCCACTGGCATTGGTGGCGACTGTTCCCAGTAGCGTACCAGCGGAATTAAAGGCACTGACGGTAGTCCCGGTCAGCCCTATCTCAAGGTTGGGGGCCGAGAGTCCCTGGGTGCCATTGGCGTTAAAGTCCCTAAACACCCGCCCGCTTATCTGGGCCTGTGTGGCACTTCCCGCTAATAATAAGATCAGCCCCGTCAGGACAGGAAAAATCAGGTTAAACTTTCCTGATTGGCACAAACGGTAAACGAGCGTGTAGATATGTTTCATACAGTTCTTACTGGTCTGATCTTACTGATCTAAAAAAAACTTATTTATTTCAATTTGACTCACGTGAACGCACACGACGCATCGGACGATGCGGGGTTCTGCTCACGTAAACTACACTGCAAGTTTCAGTCAAACTATTAGGCTATCGGAAGCAAACCCGTACATTTTGGTTTTCAGGATAACCTTTATGAGTTATAGGATATTAAATTCAAATTATTATTTATTGTAATATGTTTATCTTAGTGATTATCAAAAATCTTGCCAATGTTAATCGCTGCCGGGGATAGTCCGTTAACTAATCAGGGTTTTTCACCAAAACTCCCCCCTGTGGTTAACTTGTTATACCTTATTTTCGTCGGTCTGCCCGCCAGCCAGCCGAAAATCAGCCACGTATAGTGCGGGGAACAAATTCGGTACGACGTTTGATGGGACTTGTTCGTAATGTTGTTTTGTCGTTTATTGCCTGCCCATACTGGAACCTGACACGCCCCCAATTGGTACGTTATATATACGGGGGCAACAGCCGTCAAGGTTAGGTGCAGGGTGGAGCAAACAACATACAGGCGTAATTAAGCTAATAAAAACGCCTTTTGAAGTGCTATAAACAGTTTATGAAAACAAGCTTTCGTTTCCCGTGGGTTCTTATTCGCCTAAAGTCAGTTTTTGTCTATTGCTGGTTCTGGGTAGTTTTGCTGTTGTGCTTCGCCGGGTGGCATGAGGTTCGGGCGCAGCAACCCAACCCCCATCGCTACGAGATGGCCCACCTCGACAGCACTTTTGTGTATAAGTGGACAGACCTGCATCTTGAGTTGATCCGCACGGCCTACGGATGGTCGCCACCGGTTACGTCGCGGGCGTTGGGCTACGTAGGCGTAACGCTCTACGAATCGGTGGTGCCGGGCATGGTGGGATACGCATCACTGGCGGGGCAACTGAACGGGCTGAAATCGTTGCCCAAAGTACAGCCCGGCCAGGCCTACAACTGGGCCATATCGGCCAATGCCGCCCTGGCCTCCATCAGCCGCAACCTGTGGGGCAACGCCACGCTCATCAATCGGCACGCCATCGACTCGCTCGAGGCCGTTGTGGAAGGGCGGATCAAATCCGACCCTTACTTAGACCCGCAGGTGGCGGTGCGCTCGCGCCAGTTTGGTCTGGCCATTGCCAAAGCCATCTTTGCCTGGTCGCTAATCGACGGCGGGCACGAGGGTTACTACCGCAACGTACCAATCAACTACGAGCCGCCTAAAGGAGAGGGCTTGT
>JAYVAP010000218.1:0-3242 GCA_043750915.1 Spirosoma sp.
AACACCGCGATTATCCCGTAACCAACAACGCCCGGTCAGAGACGACCGGGCGTTGTTGGTTACAGAATTCCGATTTCGTCAGAACGAATAGCGGGCGCCCAGCTGCAGCCGCCAGGGCGTGCCGCCAATTGGATTCACACCCGTTGTGCTGTTGAGCCGGTAACGATAATTTTGAGTGGTGGCATTGAAGCCGCTGATGGCCAGCAGCCGTTGCTCACTACCCAGGTTTTGGTTGCGGCCCCAGTTCCGGTTCAGCAGGTTGGCCGCGTTGAAAAGATCTGCCGAGAGTTCCAGTGCCTGCCCGCCAAAGGTACGAATCCGTTTGATCAGCCGCAGATCAACCGTTGCCGCAAACGGGTTCACGCCCGCATTGCGCGGAGCCACTTTGCCCACGTTTTGCTGATAGTATTCCTTGAGCTGGGGAGCCACCTCGGGATTGTCGAGCCAGCTCTGGATCGACTTAGCCAGGGTTGGATCGGTCTCCGGCTTCGTAGGATCAAACAAAAAGGCGATATCGTTACGGTCGTTAAAATCGCCGTTAACCCCAAAACCAGCGTTAAACGAATGAATGGAAAACGGTGTGCCGCCCACACCCGACACCGACACGCCCAGCACAAAGCCGGCCACCGATGGCGTGGAACCGTTGAGAACAATTTTTTCGCGAAACTGATTTTCTGAATAGCCAAAGTTAAGCTTACGCGGATCGTCAACTACGGGCAAAAACGTAGACGTATTGGCTACGCAGCAGTTGTAGGTGGAGTTGTCTTTAGATTCGTTGCGGGTGTAGCTGATGTTAAAATACCCGTCTTTGCCTACCTTCAGGGTGGCATCGGCAATGAAAGCCCAGTTCTGGGCCTTGCCCAGAGAATTCAGTTCGAGCACCCGGCCTACGTCGGCGGCTTTGCGCGAGTCTAACCAGTTGCTGCTGCCATTGGCCGGATTAATTTTATTGGCCGGCACAAACACGCCCCGGTTGGCTTCCTGCGAGAGCCGGAAATACGGATCGTCGACTAAATTACGCTCTATGTACACGTAGTTATTGTGCGTCCGGCTCGTGAGGAAGTTGACACCCAGCCGCAGGCGGTCGTTCCACAGAATTTTGTTGTAGCTGATGTTGAACTTCCAGGTCATCGGAATCTGGAAGTTGGGTCCCGACGCGTTGATGGTCGACACATAAGAACTTCCTGCCGGCACACCCGGTGCCGTGTTGGGGTCGCGCCGGTACGACTCAAAATCGGGCGTAGGCACCTGACTCCCGCGCACGTCGATCGAAGCCAGTTTCAACCCGTCGAAGAGCATGTTATTGGCCATGTTATAGTACATGGCCATGGCGGCAAAGGCACCGCCACCAATTTTTAGGATGTCCGTGTTTCGGCCGCCTACGTTCCAGGTCAGTTGCAGGCGGGGCTGCAGGTTATTCCAGTCGACGGGGCTGCGGTTGGTTTTGATGCCGAGCCGCTGATCGGCCAGCGGGTTATAGGCCGGAGGAGTCAGGAAAGCCGTTCCATCCCAGCGCAGACCCGCCATCAGGGTCATGTTGGGGGTCAGGTTCGTTTGGGCCTGCCCGTAGAGCGACCAGTCCAGCGCACTGTAGCGAACAATGGGCTGACCTTGCCCCAAAAACGTTTCGCGGATATAGCGCGACGGTTTTTTGTTGGCCAGGTCGTTCAGGTTATCAAAGAAAAAGCGGCCGTTCAGCTCACTGGTAAACAGGTCCTGCAACGACGTGTAGTAACTGTCGGTGCCAAAGGTAAAGTCGAACCGCCCCGCCGAGATGTAGGATGTGTTGAGTAGGTGCAGTTGGTGGTAACGGGTCCATTCGGGCGAAAACCGCTGCCCGCCAAACTGAAACGTCCGGGCCGTACTCGCGTTGGGGTTCGATGCCGTTGGAAAAGGCGACCGGATGGTAACGATAGCGCGGGGAATGTTGGCGCTCGGGATTTGATCGCTCGTTTCCTGTCCCGTGTACTCGTACTGATACTGCACTTTCAGCTCGTTGGTAAACCTCGAACCCAAAGCGGAGCGCAAGGAAAGCAGGCCGGTATAAGACTGCGCTTTTTGCTTATTAAAAGTTTCGCGCAAGACAATATCGCTGTTATCGCCCGAGTTGAGCGGATTGTTCCAGGACGTGAAATTGTTGCGCATCGTTAGTTTGTGCTTGTCGTTGAGGGTCCAGTCTAAGCGCAAAAACAAGGTATTGGCCGTGGTTTTGTTGTTAAACTGCCCTACCTGCGGGCTGTTGGCAACACCGTATAGTCGCCGGGCAATATCGATGGCTTTGTTGAGGGTGTCCTGCCGGATTTGCAGACGCGCTTCATCGGCCGGGTTCTGAATGTCGGTGATAAACGCCGGACTCCGCTCGTCCTGCCGGTCGAAGGCCGCAAAATAATGCAGCTTATCCTTGATGATTGGACCACCCAGACTAAACCCCCACTGGTAGCGGTCGAAATTGGCCGTACGCGGGTTATTCCGGATGTCAAATTTGCTTTGTAGCTGGTCATTCCGTCCGTATACGAAAGCAGTACCGGTCATTTTGTTAGTTCCAAACTTGGTAACGGCGTTGACGGCTCCGCCCGCCTGCCGCCCCTGCGTCACGTCATATTCGTTGGTGGCTACTTCAAATTCCAGAATGGCCTCCTGCGATATGGCGTAGGGCATGCTGCCCGTAACCCCCGTGGCACCGGCCCAGAGGGGGCTGCGGGCGTTGCCACCATCGATGGTGATGTTGGTGGAGCCACTGCGCGAGCCGGCCAGTGCGCCGTTGGCCTGGAGGGGCGACAGGTTGGCTAAGTTCAGGAAACTCCGTCCTTCGAGCGGCAGGTTCTTAATCTGGCTGGCACTCACCGCCGTGGAGGCTCCAAAGCGCTGCACCTGATCGATCAGGCGGTTGGCCTTTATGGAGATCTCAGCCAGTTGGGTAGTCATGTCGGCCAGTTCAAATTTAACCGTAACCTGATCGCCCTGGTTGAGAAAAAATCCACTTTTCTGCTGCTCCTTAAACCCGACCATCGACACCGTGAACTGATAAGGACCGCCCAGGGGCAGCTGGCGCAGCTGGTAGCGACCATCGGTCTGCGTAGTCGTTGCCGTCCGGAAACCCGTCGACTCGTTCCGAACCTGGATCGTTGCCCCGGGCAAAGGCTCGTTCTTACCATCGGTAACGGTGCCCAGAAAGGTTGCATTGGTGTTTTGAGCCCAGGCTGGAATAATGCGCAAAAACACGATAAAAATACTTGTAATCA
>JAYVAP010000219.1:0-2196 GCA_043750915.1 Spirosoma sp.
CCGTCCACGCGGCTGTTGAGCAGCGTGCCGGTTTCGCGCACCTCCCGCTGGTAAGTCTCGTTGGTCTGGCAGATCATGACACTGTATCCGGCTTGGTCGGCCACGTCCATGATGCCACTGATAACCGTGGAGAAGAAATGGTGCACGATTTCGGGAATCACCACGCCGATCACATTGGATCGGCTGGCCCGCAGGTTCAGCGCAATCGGGTTGGGACGGTATTTGAGCTGGGCGGCCAAGTCAAGCACCGCCTTTTTGGTTGCCGGGCTGATGTCAGGATAATTCTTGAGGGCGCGGGAAACCGTGGCCACCGTGACCCCCAGTTGGCGGGCTATATCCTTGAGGGTGGTGTGCTGTGCTTTCATGAATGGTTTGCTGATGCGGTGGTACTCTTAGTGCAACGATTGCCAAAGATATTACACCTTAGAAACGTTCTAAATAGGGGACAACTTTTATGCCGAAAACGGTTACGTAACCGTTTTCGTTGCCAATATACCAGAATGTTGAATTAATTATATTGTGACTCTAAATAATTACACTTAAAATTGTACGGATAAATAACAATCACACCTAAAATCCTAACAGTTAAAAGTACGGCGCGATAGCAAAAAGAAAGTTGGCGGTGTACGGTCATTTTATATTGTCGACAATGGTAATTTGTGTTTTGCCTTGCATGGGCGGGTAATATCCATATTGCTGGCAATGCTCCAGCAAACTCCGAGTTACCGAAGAATTTTCCGAATACTTTATCAAATACAACCAACTTACTTTTCCATTTATGACCATGAAGATTACTTTCAAGACAAATCTTGGCCGGATTGCAGCCAAGTCGGTTCGTTTCGCAACTGTCTGCCTCGCCCTGATGGTTTCGGGCATGGCGGCGTATGCCCAAAAAGCGGTGACCGGCAAGGTGACCGACGGTGCGGACGGCTCCGGCCTGCCAGGTGTGAGTGTGAGCGTGAAGGGAACCACCACAGGTTCGGTCACCGATGCTACGGGTGCCTACCGGGTTACCGTGCCGGGCGACGATGCGGTGCTGGCTTTCAGCTTTATCGGCTACGTGAGCCAGGAAGTTGCCGTGGGCAGCCGTTCAGCCATTGATGTTGCCTTGGCGACCGATGTGCAGTCGTTGCAGGAAGTGGTGGTGATTGGTTATGGAACGCAGCAGAAGAAAGATGCCACCGGTGCGGTTGTCGCACTCGGGCCAAAGGACTTCAACAAGGGCGTTATCGCATCGCCCGAGCAGTTGCTACAGGGACGTGCGGCAGGCATCCAGATCACGCCGGCTAGCGGCGAGCCGGGTGCTGGCATCAGCATTCGTATCCGGGGTACGAGTTCGGTGCGGAGCGGCAACAACCCTCTGTTTGTAGTGGATGGTGTGCCGTTGGATGGTGGAGCCGTTTCCGATGGTGGCAGGGGATCAGGCGCGCAAGCACCCCGAAACCCCCTCAATTTCCTGAATCCGGAAGATATTGAAAACATATCGGTACTGAAAGATGCGTCGGCGGCGGCTATTTACGGTTCGCGCGGTTCCAACGGTGTGGTGCTCATCACCACCAAGCGGGGTAAATCGGGACAGCAAAGTCTGGACGTTTCGGCCTCCACCAGCATATCGTCAACCTTGAACAGGTATGATGTGCTGCCAGCCAGCGAATACCTTGGTGCGGTGAAGACAGCCGGGGGAGATCCGACGCAACCAGCCGTGAATGGCGGAGCCAGCACGGATTGGCAAGACCAGATTTTCCGCACGTCCGTAACCCAAAACTACGGTCTGAGCTATGGCGGGGGTACTGATAACACGCGGTATCGCTTTTCCCTAAGTTATGCCGACCAGCAAGGAATAGTCAAAAAGTCAGCCCTCAACCGACTGACCGGGCGGATTAATGCCAGCCACGAACTATTTAACGATAAGGTGGTGCTGGATATGTCCTTGACTACTTCCAGCATCCGCGACGTGTACGTGCAGAACACCGATGATGCCGGTTTCCAAGGCAACCTGATTGGAGCGGCCATCCAAGCAAACCCTACTTACCCCACCCGTGACACTCAGGGACGGTACTTTAATCCGGACGGTTACAACAATGCCCCCTACCGAGACAAAACTGTGTACAAGCCCAACGGCAATTCGTTCCGCAACCCGGTGGCCATGCTGGAAGGTATTGACGATGTGGGCGACACGCGCCGTACGTTGGCCAA
>JAYVAP010000220.1:0-3809 GCA_043750915.1 Spirosoma sp.
CAGTTTTTCAACGGCTTCGCGGAGTTTAAGCCCGTTGTCGGTTACGAGTTCGGTTGGAATCACCACTAAGCCTTTGGCTTTGGAGCCGCCAACGCTGCGGAATCGTTCGTACAGAAAAGCCGTTAGCTTGGCCGGAAACGACTGCGGTGGCCGCTGAAAAATGCTTTCCTCCACGTAGTTCAGGCCTACTTCGGTAGTGTTGGAAATAATAATCTGCAGCACCGGGTTGCGGGCAATGCGCAGGACCTCGTCCCACTGGGTTGGCGCGGCCAGCACCCGGCTGATGGCCGAGACAATAGTCGTTTCTGACTTCTCCTGCCCCTGCTGAACGCCCCGAACGGCCACCGTGTAGAGATTATCCTGGCCGGAAAAGTCATCTGTCTCGCTATTGGTCGATTTCACCACCACGATGGAGCCGTTGAAACGCCCGCTGGCATTGGCTTGCTGGACTAAATAATCGGGCAAACCGCGCAGCAGCACACCGGTGCCAAATTGCAGAATTCGCTCGGGAAATACGGGTGCGGGGTGGGTAGTACGGTTCAGGCGCGGCATGGTATCAATGAATAAGGCGTTTAGTGGATGAGCCACTGATTAACGGGTTATTTCCGCAATAATACGAACAACATCGCGAACCGTGGTCTCAATTTTATCGAAAGCGCGTTCGGCCAATACCGTCTTCGGAAAAAGCGGTGAGTCCATACCCACCGCTACACCGCCATTGGCCGGCTGCGCGGGCTGGCCGAACTGCGGGGACTGATGCGGGGATTATGGCAATAAATATAGAATCAATCGACTTCTAATCAGATAGTTATAACGATTACAAGAAATTGATCCGGCATAATACAGGGCGGCAATTCCTCAACCTCCCTTAAATTTTCTTAAATTGGCCCGTTCCCCGGTCGGAACCGTTATTTTTGTCTCCATAACCACGAACCCCTGAATGGCTCGTACGAAAAAGAAAGTAGGTACTTATCCCGGCGGCATGATTTTGTTTAGCCTGACGCTGGCGTTGTTTTTAATTGGCTTTTGCGGACTGCTGGCTATCCAGTCGAAGCGATTGGTGACGTTCATCCGCGAAAATTACGAGGTGCGGGTTTTTCTGGATAAAGACATCGACCCGGCGAAAATGAAAACGCTGGCGGGTGCCCTTGCCGAACGACCCTACGTGCTGAAAACTAACGGAACAGCGCAAATCAGTTTAGTTACGAAAGAAGTAGCCGCCAAGGAATTTATTGCCGAGACGAAGGAGGATTTCTCGAAATTTCTCGGTGAAAATCCCCTGCGCGACAGCTACCGGATTAAGCTGAACGAAGCATATTTCGATGAAACGAAGTTGCTGGGTGTGAAAGAAGACCTCGAAACCATCGGCGGTGTGTTTGAGGTGGTGTATCAGGAGAATCTGGTCGACAGCATCAATCGCAACATCACCAAAATTTACATACTTATGTCGGTCTTTGCGGTGGTGCTGCTCTTCATCATTGTGGTGCTAATGAACAACACCATCCGGCTGGCCCTGCACTCGCAGCGGTTGCTCATTCGGAGTATGCAGCTGGTGGGGGCTACCAATGCCTTCATCACGCGGCCGTTTCTGGGCCGGGGTGTCATGCAGGGCCTGATGGCGGGTGGCATTGCGGTAGTGCTGCTGCTGATTGCGCTGCAGGTGGCGGTGCATAACCTGCCCGAACTGGCGGCTTTTCAGGAACCCGAGAAGATTGCTATGGTGCTGGCGGTCATTGTGGGACTGGGCGTTCTGATTGGCTTTATCAGCACATTTCAGGCCGTACACCGCTATCTGGGCCTGACATTAGACGAACTATATTAACGGACAAACAACAAAAAAACAGGATCATGGCAAAAGATAAGCAACCTGGCCCGGCCACACTGATTCGGGAAGAACCCCTCAAAAAAGCAACCGTTGCGGCCACACCAGCCAGCAAGCCCGCGTCGGCCTGGCCGCTCCCGGCCGATCCCAAACGCCGGACCGATTCGGGGGCTGCGCTGCCCTTTGGGCCCCGTAACTACACGATTATGCTGGCGGGCATTGGCCTGATTTTAGGCGGGTTTTTCATTATGACCCTCGACAAAGAAGAATTTGGCTTCGGATTTCTGGGACTGACACTCGGCCCCCTGGTGGTGATGAGCGGTTTTGTGCTAGAATTTGTCGCCATTCTGTCGCGTCCGGTACGGGCCTAACCGTTTTTTTGTGTGCTTTTTCAGGTTTGCGTGCTTAGGTTTGTGCTCAGTTGCCTGCCAATGCAGGCACGCAAACCTGTTTTCATACCTGAATGGATCTGATTCACGCCATTGCACTGGCCATTATTGAAGGGCTAACCGAGTTTTTGCCGGTTTCCTCAACGGGCCACATGATTATTTACTCGTCGCTGGCGGGCATTGCTGGTAATGAATTCACCAAACTCTACACCGTCAACGTGCAGTTCGGCTGTATCCTGTCGGTGCTGGTGCTCTACCACCGCCGGTTTCTGCCCGATACCCGCACCGCCGACCTGACGGCACCCGCCTGGGTCCGGCAGTTTCCGCAAAAGACGCAGCGTTTTGTCGATTTCTACGCCAAAATTGGCATTGCGTTTCTGCCCGCTGCCGTCATTGGGTTTCTGCTGAACGATTTCATCGACTCGCTCCTCGAAAATGTTGTGGTCGTCGCCATCATGTTGCTGCTGGGCGGTATTGTGCTGGTATTTATCGACAAAATTGTGAACCGGGCACCCAAAGACGGCGACGTGACGGCCCCCGATGCCCTGCGCATTGGTTTTTTCCAGTGCATTGCCATGGTGCCGGGCGTGTCGCGGTCGGCGGCAACCATCATTGGCGGCATGTTTCAGGGGCTGACGCGGGCGCAGGCGGCCGAGTTCTCGTTTTTTCTGGCCGTGCCCACCATGGCAGCCGCATCGGGCTATAAACTCCTGAAAACCTACAAACTCCTCCAGCCCGCCGATTATCAGACACTCCTGATTGGCAATGCCATCGCGTTTGTGGTGGGCTTGCTGGCTATTCGGGCCTTTGTGGGTTTTCTGACCAAATACGGCTTCAAAGCGTTTGGTTACTACCGCATCGTGCTCGGGCTGCTGCTGCTGGGCCTAACCGCTGCCGGCATAAAATTAGACGTGCTGTAGTAGCAGGTTTGTGCGTAACTTTGGTTAACCTGCTTACTCAATCTTTCTCAGCAAGATGCCTTACAGCGACTTTACTTTAGAGAAAATCCAGGAACGTTTTAATATCGATAATCGATTACAAACGCTTTTTGAGGGTGTGTTGCCCGTTTTGGCCAGCGACCGGCTCATGGCTGACCTGGAGGATACGCATGAAATGTTACTGCGCAGCGAGAAGGCAAAATCCGGGTGGATTGTAGTGCCTGTTCTTAAAGAAGTTAAACGGCGCAACAAAATATTTCTAACCATCCATTCCGGCGAAAATTTAGATGCGGATTTCTCTGCCGGTTTAAACGGTGAGTGCGACTTTATGCTGGCTAAAGATACGCGTTCGTATAGCATCAATGTGCCGGTTGTGCAGGTCGTTGAAGCTAAAAAGCAGGACTTTGATCTGGGCATTCCACAATGTGCCGCTCAATTGATTGGCGCTGATTTGTTCAATAAAAAGCGTGGCCTGGCACTGCCTAAAATTTACGGTTGCGTAACGACCGGTATAAACTGGCAATTTTTAGTCTATGAAGCGAACACCATTTATATAGATCCAACCCTATATGCCTTAACTGATATGAATCAGATATTGGGTGTATTTCAGTATATCGTCGATTATTATAAAACTACGCTCAACTAAAGCTTGCCTGCTTC
>JAYVAP010000221.1:0-2196 GCA_043750915.1 Spirosoma sp.
GTTTCGCGGCCAACAAACTGAATCGGCTGGTTCAACGCATCGAACCGAACGGCTACCTCGCCCGGATACGATATATAACTGTTAAATAAAGCAAACAACAACCCGCCAATGGACAGTGTGCGCCAGACGCGAACGAAAAAAGTACCTGTTTTCATGAAAAAAAATGTAAGGCATAAAGCCGTCCGCAGTCAGGAGAGCCATCAGCCGGGAAAGTCATACGGGATGAAAGCCGCAATGCGTCAGTTACTTATGACGATGGCCATGCGTAAGTCGTGCCAGCTATCAGGCCACACCACTTTTCTTCCAACTTATTTTGGGGGGCAAAGGTACGGGCCGATCCGGGAAAATCCGTTAGATTAGCCGTTTATCGAACATGCTGGTTTATACGATTCATGAAAATTTACACAAAAACGGGCGATACGGGCCAAACCGGGCTGATTGGGGGCCGCCGGGTCAGCAAAGCCGATCTGCGAATAGATACCTACGGCACCGTCGACGAGCTGAATTCCTGGATCGGGCTGGTCCGCGATCAGGCAGTGAACAGCGAACGCCGGGACTTACTTAAGGAAGTGCAGGACCGCCTGTTCACGGTTGGGGCCGAGCTGGCCTCTGATCCCGAAAAGCCCCCCAAACAGGCCATGCCCGCCATTATCCCGGCCGACATTCTCCTGCTGGAAACCGGCATGGACCGCATGGACGAAGAACTGCCCGAGCTGCGGGCGTTTGTTTTGCCGGGCGGGCACGAGTTCGTATCGTTTTGCCACCTGGCCCGCACCGTTTGCCGCCGGGCCGAACGACTGGTAATCGCCCTCAACGAAACGTCGGTGGTAGATCCGCTGGTGATTCAGTACCTCAACCGATTGTCGGATTATCTGTTTATGCTGAGCCGGAAAATGGCGCAGGAACTGGGTGCTGAAGAAGTGGCCTGGAAACCCCGGACCTAACCCAAAAGCCTTCATGACCTCACAATCGGGTTAAGATCAACATAAAGTTGTTACAACAACTAAATTTCCTCGATCAAAATTTTTAGCTTTGTCCCAAGCGGTCATCTGCGCAACAGATGGTGCCTAACGCGTTAACCAACACCCTTATTATGACAACGGATGTCTTTGAGATTGAACTGCGGAAAGCAGAAAGCTCCCGCATTCACGAGGTAGATTTCGATCACCTGCCTTTCGGAAAACACTTTTCGGACCATATGTTTGTGGCCGATTTTATAGACGGTACCTGGCAGCATCAGCTGGTTCTGCCCTACGATAATTTCTCGCTCAGCCCGGCCCTGTCGTCGCTGCACTACGGTCAGTCGATTTTTGAGGGCATGAAAGCCTACAAAAACGACGCGGGCGGGGTGCTCATGTTCCGGCCCTACGCCAACTTAGAGCGGATGAACGAATCGGCCCGGCGCATGTGCATGCCCGCCATCCCCGAAGAGGTATTTATGGGCGGGCTGGAAACCCTGCTCCGCACCGATGCCGACTGGGTGCCCACCACCCCCGATGGCTCGCTCTATATGCGCCCCTACATGTTTGCCACCGACGCATCGCTGGGCGTGGCCCCCTCCAAAACCTACCGGTTCTGCATTTTCACCTGCCCCGTGGGTGCCTATTATACGACCCCGCCGAAACTGAAAGTCGAGACGGACTACATCCGGTCGGCACCGGGTGGTGTGGGCTACGCCAAATGCGCCGGTAACTATGCCGGATCCATGTACCCGACTATGCTGGCCCAGCAGCAGGGCTACGACCAGCTGATCTGGACCGATGCCCGCGAGCATAAATACATAGAGGAATCGGGCACCATGAACATTATGTTTATGATCGATGGCAAGTTAGTGACACCTGCTACCTCCGATTCGATCCTGAAAGGCGTTACGCGGGATACCATTTTGCAGATTGCCCGGCACTGGGACGTGCCGGTGGAAGAGCGGCTGGTATCTATCGACGAAGTAATCAGCGGCATCGAAAGCGGGCGGCTAACGGAGGCCTTTGGTGCCGGAACGGCGGTGGTCGTTTCGCCCTATTCGCTCATTGGCTACAACGGCAAAGACCACATGCTGCCCGAGTTTGCCCCGGCCGATTCGTTTGCGGTGCGGGTCAAAAAATACCTGACCGATTTGCGCACCGGCAAAATTGCCGATGACTTCGGCTGGGTACACCCGGTGTAAACAAAAGTGCAGGTCGGTTTACGCAGACGGGG
>JAYVAP010000222.1:0-2551 GCA_043750915.1 Spirosoma sp.
CGGCCAACAGCACCTCTGGCTGGAGCACGAACTTTTGCAGACGATAGCGGTACATGACCCCCAGATGCGGTTCCAGCGACTGTTTGGGAATGTTGGGCGTGATGCCCGACACGTTCAGCCGGGCGAGCGATGCGCCGATTTTCAGGCCAAAATGCCCGCCGGTAGGGATGTTGCTTTGCGCCCGCCCCATCAGCGAAGCGGTTAATAGAAAAACAGAAAAGAGTATTCGGTACGTGTGCATATAAAAATGGATGGAGAAACATAACCACCCTATAACGGCTGATTTGTGCGCTGGCAACGCCATACGACGCACAAAATTGGTTAAAAAAAGTTAAGATGTTGGTGCGCCCTTCGGCAACAGACCATTATTACTGCCCCGAACCGGGTCGTTGAGGGCCAAAAAAAGGCCGTATCCAGACGATACGGCCTTTTTTAGAATCTACCGGCTTTTCAGTGTTAAAAACTGTAGCGGGCACCCAGCTGCAGCTGAAACGGATCGCCCGTGGGCGTAACAACACCGCTGTTGTTGACGCGGTAGTTAAACCGCCGATTTGCCTGATCGAAGTTGGGAACGGCGGGGGTGTTGGCCGTGGCCGGAATGCCCGCTGCATACAAAGCCTGGCTACCCAGCGACCGGTTCACGCCCTTTTTCCGGTTAAACATGTTTGCCACGTTGAAAATATCGGCCGACAATTCAAGGCTGTGGCTTTTGTAGAAGCGGAACCGCTTGCTGGCCCGCAGGTCGAAAATGCCGAAAAATTCATTGCTACCGCCATTCCGCTCGGCCATTCTGCCCGAATAGGTGGTGAGGTAGTTTTTGATGCTCTGGTTCGCACCGGGGTTGTCGAGCAGGGTTTGCAAACCCGTTCTGACGTTGGTCGGCACACTTTCGCTGTTCCGATCGAAAATAAAGGCCAGGTCGTTCTGTCCGCCCACAAAGTCGGCATTGCTGTTCACGCCCGAGAGCAGCGAGTAACGGGTGCCGCCAATACCCGAAAAACGAACCCCCACCGAAATACCCAGAAAAGTTGGCAGCGTACCGTAAACGACCACTTTATGGCGGAAGTGGTTATCGGAATACGACAGTTGGCTCAGGTTGCGCGGATCGTCTTTTACCGGCACCACCAGCGTAGCCGTGTTGGCCACGTTGCCGTTGTAGGAGGTATTATCTTTGGTGTCGCTCCAGGTATAGCTGGCCGTGATTTCGCCGTCTTTCAAATACTGCCACGTCGCATCGGCCACCACCGCAAACTGGTTCACCCGGCCCACGCTGGTCAACTCCAGCACGCGCCCTAACTTTTTGCTGATACGGCCCTGCTGCCAGTCGCCCACGCCATTGACCGGCATGGTGTTGAGGGGCACATAAACCCCCCGGTTGTCTTCGTTGGCTAAGCGGAACAACGGATCCGGTGCCATGTTCCGGTCCAGATACATGTAGTTGTTGCGGGCCAGCGACATATAACCCGCTATACCCACGCGCAATTTGTCGGTGAGAAAACGGCTATACGACAGGTTGGCCTTGTAAAGCACCGGCACCCGCGCGTTGTCACCCGTCATGTTGATGGTCGGAATCTGAAGGGCGGCCAGCGTAGGAATGCTGGCGTAGTTGCTGCGGTAAGCGGCAAAATTGGGTGTCGGCACGTTCGCTCCGCGCGCCTCTACGGTGGCCAGGTGCTTGCCATCGAAGGTCAGGTTATTGATGATGGCGTAGTTGTTGATGTCCGAGGCAAACACCCCCGCCCCAAAGCGGACAATATCCGTGTGCCGCTCGTTGACATCCCAGGTCAGCTGAAGCCGGGGCTGAATAACGGCCGACTTAAGTTTGTTGTCGGTGCGCAGCTTCAGCTCGTCGAGTACCAGCTGGTTCAGGGGCGCAGTGGGGTAGTTGGCATAGTCGAACCGCAAGCCGGCAATCATTTCCAGACCGGGAGTCAGTTTGGTGGCCATCTGGCCGTAGATGCCCGCGTTTACCGTGGTGCCCACCACGTTCAGGTCGTCGACCAACGGCACTTCGCGGTAGAAGCGGTACGGCTGCTGCAGCTCAAACTTGTCCAAAGCCGTCAGTTTGTTCGGTGTGTCTAAGGTGTAGTGAAAACGTCCATTCACTTCGCTGCCAAAGAGCGATTTGGCCCGCGTATACATCAGATCGACCCCGAAGATGAACTGCGCCCTGTTGGTGTTGTAGTACACGTTGTCGATCAGCTGCACCACGTTGTTGGTGAAACCTTCCTGCGCAAAGCGGTGGCCCCCCATCTGAATATTGGTCGACAGGTTTCCGCCTGGCAGGGTCGTTACCACGTTTTCAACAATGTTGCGGGGAATGTTGGCGGCCGGCAGCTGATCGCCGGGGCTGCTTTTCTGGTAAGTATAGAGGTGTTGAACTTTCAGCTCGTTGGTAAACCGGGGGCTTACCGATGTGCGCAGCGTAGCCAGCAGGCTGTTGTCGGCGTTGAAATCATTGCCGAACGACTCAAGAATGTTGATGCTCGTGTTGTCGGTTAAGCCCAGCTTGTTCACGTCGCGGGTGTAATTGTTGCGGACGGTGAGCAGG
>JAYVAP010000223.1:0-5596 GCA_043750915.1 Spirosoma sp.
CGAAAAAAGCATTCGGGCAGCCCTACGCGATATCTTGGAATATGAAGGCTATGAAGTGGACGAGGCCAAAGATGGCGAAGAAGGACTGGAGATGATTACGAACACCCCGTATGATGTAGCACTCTGCGATATCAGAATGCCCAAAATAAATGGGCTGGAGCTGTTGCAGAAAGCCAGTGAAGTAAACAAAAACACCCAGTTCATTATGATTTCTGCCTTCGGAAACGTGGAGAACGCGGTGGAAGCTACCAAACGGGGTGCCTTCGATTTCATTACAAAACCGCCCGATCTGAACCGGCTGCTCATCACGGTTCGCAACGCCATTGAACACGCCAAGCTGATTCAGGAAACCAAAACCCTCAAGAAACGAATCTATAAACTCAACGAAATCGTTGGCGAGTCGGAGCCGATTCAGAAAGTAAAAGATACCATCAACCGCGTGGCCGCCACCGAAGCGCGGGTGCTCATTACGGGTGCCAACGGTTCGGGAAAAGAGATGGTTGCCAAGCAGATTCACGAAAAAGGCAGCCGGGCCACCATGCCCCTCATTGAAGTAAACTGTGCCGCCATTCCCAGTGAACTCATTGAAAGTGAACTCTTTGGGCACGAAAAGGGAGCTTTCACGGGTGCTATAGTCCGGCGCATCGGCAAATTTGAACAGGCCGACGGTGGCACGCTCTTTCTCGACGAAATTGGCGACATGAGCCTCTCGGCCCAGGCGAAAGTGCTGCGTGCACTTCAGGAAAATAAAATTACCCGCGTCGGGGGCGACAAAGAAATCAAGGTCAACGTGCGGGTTATTGCGGCTACCAATAAAGACCTCCGGCAGGAGATTGCCAATGGCAACTTCCGCGAAGATTTGTTCCACCGGCTCAGTGTGATCGTTATTCACGTGCCGCCACTGTCGCAGCGTCGGGGCGATATTTCGCTGCTGGCTGACAAATTCTTGCAGGACATTGCCATCGAATACGGCTCAACGGCCAAGGATATGACACCCGATGCGATGAATTACCTCCGGTCGATGCCCTGGACAGGCAACGTCCGCGAGCTGCACAACGTCATCGAACGCTTAGTGATTATGTGTGGCGATCAGATTTCGCTGGACGATGTAAAGCTCTACGCATAAATAGTTTTGGTTATCTGCCAACTGTTTTTCAAAAACCAGATGGGGCTGATACGCGAAAAATGTTGCCGGTCTGCCCGGGCGGTCTCTACAAAACCAACAGGTTACACCCCCGCACATCGGAATTGTCGAAACGCCCGATAACGCGGAACAGGCCTTCCTGCTCCGTGTATTGCCCTAAATCCTGGGTTTCTACGAACGAGCACGAGTCTAAGTTGGCCAGATCAACCACGTTGATACCCCCCGTCTGGCGCCCGCCCGCCTGCCCGGCCACAATTACCTGAAAAGGGTCGTTGATGTCGCGCAGCAACACACGCAGGGTAGCGTGGGACCGGAAAAGGCCCTCCCCCACCGAATAGGCCTGCGAGAGCAGTTCGGTCATGCCATATTCCGAATGAATGCGGGAAACGCCCAGATGCCGAGTCAAAATCTCGTGGACTTCCTCGCGCAGCAACTCGTTCCGGCGACCTTTCATGCCACCCGTCTCCATCACCACTAAGTTTGGGTTACGCTGCAGAAAACCCAAATCCGGTGCCGATTCGGCCCAGTCGAGCAGGGCAAACGTGACACCAATCAGCAGAATGCGCTTCCCGTCGGGGTGGCCGGTCAGTTGCCGGAGCCGGTCGGTGAGCGCATCCAGATCGTGGAGAAAGAAATTACCCGCTGCCGCCCCAGTTTGTCCCGTCTCCCCGCTCCCCGACCGGTCCATAAATTGCTGAACCATATATACCAGCGACGAGTTATTTCGTTCAAGGTAAGAGGGTAGCAGGGCCAGTATATGAACGTTCTGAAGGGGGCCGTACAAGTCCTCGAAAATGCGGATACTCACGGTGTCATACAGTGCCGGGTCGGGCACTAAGTGATGGCTTGTTTCGGTTTGATTGGTGGTGCCGCTGCTGACAAACGTCAGGGCATCAGCCCCGTTTTCCGGGTTCAGACCGGTCAGAATGGGGTGTTTCTTGAAAAAGTCAATCGGCATAAATGGCACCCGGCTCAGGTTCGTAATTCGGGTTGGCCGAATGCCCAAATGATGCAGATAGGACCGGTAAACGGGATTATGAACAGCCTGGTAGCGAAAAACGGCCAATGCCAGCGGCTCGAACGAATCTGGCCCGACGGCCAGAATCTGCTGCCGGAGCTTATGCCGAATGGGGGCTGCCTGGGCGGAAAGAGTCGATAAAAAAGACAACGTAAAAATCGGGTTTATTGCAATACGAAGACAACAGGATGCAACGGCAACAAATTCAACCTTATTTCCTCCTGCTGGGCGTGGCCCTGGCCTTTTGGGCTTGTATCAACGAGCCAAATTATTCTGATACGCCGGAAATCAGGTTTATCGATAATTATCGTTATACCCTGGAAGCGGGGCGGGGCGTGGGAAAATCCAAACGCGATTCCGTCGTTATATCGGTGTTTTTCAAAGATGGCGACGGCAACCTCGGCAACGACATACCGGTGCCCAAAGGCGACTCAGCCCGGTATGCCTCGAACGGGGGATGGGGAAATTATCGCATCCGCACGTTTCGGCTGGAAAGCGGCAAGTACATTGAAAGGCAGCTCGACGTGAACAGGACGCTTTATTTTCCCGATCTCCTCCGGAAAAAACCCAAAGGACCCATTGAAGGTCCGCTGGATTTCAGCACGACTTTTCAGTATGGCACGGTCTTTAAAATATACCCCACAAAGTTCAAAATAACCATTCGCGACCGCAGCCTGAACCAAAGCAACGAAGTTGAAACCGACACCCTGAATTTACCCTGGTCGCAGTAGCCGCTCCGGTCTCAGCGGATAAGCACAATGCGAAACGTTGTGCCTTTGCCCACCTCCGAGCTTTTAACGTAGAGCCGCCCTTTGTGATACTCTTCCACGATCCGTTTGGCCAGCGTCAGGCCCAGGCCCCAGCCGCGTTTTTTGGTGCTGTAGCCGGGATTGAACACTTTTCGCAGGTTGGCTTTCGAGATGCCTTTACCCGTATCCGTAATGTCGATGGCTACTTCCTGGCCGGGCAGCACCACTAAGTGTAACCGCAATTCGCCAACGCCTTTCATGGCATCCACGGCGTTTTTGCAGACGTTTTCAATGACCCATTCAAACAGCAACTTATTTATTTTAACGGTCATACCAGCCGGCAGTTGGTTGGTTACGCTCATTTTAACTTTGGTCGAAATGCGCCTGGCCAGGTAGCTGGTAAACGCCTGCACAACGTCGTTCAGGTTTTCGTCTTTGAGGGTAGGCACCGAGCCAATGCTGGAGAAACGTGCCGTGATGGTTTCCAGCCGCTGCACGTCTTTCTCAATCTCGTCTGTAATAGACGCATCGTACTGAGCCGGGTCGGAGCGCATGTACTCGACCCACGCCATCAGCGACGACAGGGGCGTTCCAAGCTGATGGGCCGTTTCTTTGGCCAGCCCCACCCACACCCGGTTTTGCTCGGCCCGGCGCGACGAACTGAACGCCAGATAGGCCAGCACGCCCAGGGCCGTCAGAATGGCCAGCAGGGCATACGGAAAATAGGTCAGCTGGCGCAGCAAAGCGGAGTTGTTAAAATATACCAAACCACGTTCGCCGTTGCCCACTTCGACCACTAATGGGAGGTGGTTTTTGCGCATCTCTTCGCGTTTGTGGCGCAGAAATTGCTGCTTTCCGGCATCGTTCAGATCGGGCGGAATATCAATGTTACGGGGCATCGATATTTCGCCGTTCGGGTCTACGTAAATAGCGGGAATAGAGCGATTTGCTTCCAGAATTTCGCTGGTCACGAAGTTCAGATCGCCCGAATCGGCGTGGGTTGTATCGATCAGGTAGGCAATACTTTTGGCGTAGAGTTGCACATACTGCTCTTCGCGCACTTCTAATTTACCAATCAGCCGGTTGGTATAGAGCAACGACCCGGTTCCAACCAGCAGCAGGTTCAGGGCCACAATGATCTTCAGAATATTATTCTGATTATAAATATCGAATGACTTCAGCATAGTGTAGGGTTACCGGTTCAACGGCCCGCCGGTGGCTAAAATAGCCCGCACGCAGAAATCCGGTGGGTTGCCCGGCCTGCGGGCTGCCAGGTCCCTGGGTTTAACCAATACGGCGCAGGTCCCGTGCAGATAAACGAAAAAACAGCGTCGATGGTGCAGGCCCGGCAATGAGCATCGGTAAAACAGCCGGTTAGCGGTCAGGGAGAGAACCACTCCGGGGAGGTTGGTGTTTACAAAATAGGATTGTGACAAGAACAGCGGCTCATTATTTATACGTTTTCTAAATACAAATCCTGCTTCGGCAATTGTTTCCGCGTCCGGCGATTGTGGCGTATTTTTGCACCTGCTAAAGGCCCTTTAGCGTGTTTTATTCGAGATGTTAGATACCTTCAAATCAATTAGTTTATCCCACAAAACGGCCCCTCTCAGTGTCCGTGAACTAATTGCACTCAGCGAAGAAGAAGCGAAGCGGCTGATGCTTCGCCTGCGCGACTTTTTTGGACTGACCGACCTGCTCGTGGTATCGACCTGCAACCGCACCGAGGTCTACTACGCTACCGAACCAGCCGCTGCAACACCCGATCTGAACGCCGATATTGTCCGGCTGCTGCTCATAGAAAAGGGCCTGACCGACACGGCTCCCTACGCCCCTTATTTTCAGTTTTTCGATACGCATGATGCGGCCGTTCGTCACCTTTTTGAGGTGTGCGTTGGGTTGCATTCGCAGGTTGTGGGCGACATGCAGATTTCCAATCAGGTGAAGCAGGCCTACCAGTGGTCGGCAGATTTGGGCATGGCCGGGCCGTTTCTGCACCGGCTGATGCACACAATTTTCTTCACCAACAAGCGCGTTGCCCAGGAAACGTCGTTTCGCGATGGAGCCGCTTCGGTCTCCTACGCAGCCGTGGCCCTGATTGAAGAGTTGGTTGGCGAGCAGCAAAATCCCCATATTTTAGTGATTGGCTTAGGCGAAATCGGCACGGACGTTTGCAAGAATCTGGAAGCCCGGAAACTGAACAACATCACGCTCTGTAACCGCACGCACGCCAAAACCGAAGCTTTGGCCCAGAAATACGGCTTTCGCATGGCCGACTTTGCCAACCTGACCGACGAAATTCAACGGGCCGATGTCATTATTTCGTCCATTGCCTGTAACGAGCCGCTGATTACGCCCCAACTGCTGCGTACACTCAATGTGCTGACCTACAAGTATTTCATTGATCTGTCGGTGCCCCGCAGCGTTGATGCCACCGTTGAACAGCTTCCGGGAATGCTCGTCTACAACATCGACCACATTCGTAACCGGGCCGACCAGGCACTGAATCAGCGGCTGGCGGCTATTCCGCAGGTCGAAGCTATCATTGCGCAGGCCGTGGCTGAATTCAGCGACTGGTCGAAGGAGATAATCGTGTCGCCAACGATCAATAAGCTCAAGAATGCGCTGGAGCAGATCAGGAAAGACGAGATTGCCCGGCACCTCAGGCACCTCACCCCCGACGAG
>JAYVAP010000224.1:0-11908 GCA_043750915.1 Spirosoma sp.
CCGGCCAACTTCCTCGATGTGGGGGGCGGTGCAAATGCCAAAACGGTTGAAGCCGGTTTCCGCATCATCCTGAAAGACCCGAACGTAAAGGCCATTCTGATTAACATCTTTGGCGGCATTGTGCGCTGCGACCGCGTGGCAACGGGCGTGGTAGAGGCCTACAAAGCCATTGGCCACATTCCCATTCCCATTATCGTGCGGCTCCAGGGTACCAACGCCGAAGAGGGTGCCCGCATCATTGATGAGTCGGGCCTGAAAGTTTATTCGGCCGTGCTGCTGAAAGAGGCCGCCGAAAAAGTGGAGCAGGTTTTGAAGGGAACTGCAAAATAGTTTGGCTGGGGGTAAGTTATTGAGCCTTCATATTAGCCTGAAAACAAAGAAAGCCGACGCGTGTGCGTCGGCTTTCTTTGTTTTGTCAGTGGGGGGTTTCAGCCCCGTTTGTAAAATTTCATCGCTTCGGGCAGCAGGCCCTGCAGGTCCCGAATCCGGCGCTGGTCCGACGGGTGAGTCGATAGAAACTCCGGGGGTTTGTTGCCACCACCGGCTTTGGCCATGCGGCCCCAGAAATTGATGGCTTCGTTGGGGTCATACCCGGCCATGGCCATAAAAATAAGCCCTAAGCGGTCGGCCTCCGATTCCTGTTTGCGGCTGTGGGGCAGTGCCCGGCCAAACTGATAGGCAATGGGCAAAGCCGCCCCAACCGACTGCAGCAGCAGGGCATTTATCTGGCTACGGCTGTTTTGAGCCGCTGTTCCGGTAATAATTTGTCCACCCTGCAACAAGCCATTTGCCAGCAACCCCTCGCTCATCCGCTCGTTGCCGTGTTCGGCAATGGCGTGCGAAATTTCGTGTCCCATAACGGCGGCAGCACCCGCTTCGTTTTGCGTGTAGGGCAGAATACCGGTATAAAAAGCTACTTTTCCACCCGGCATACACCAGGCATTCACCTGCGGACTCTGGATGAGGTTAAACTCCCACTGAAATCCGTTCAGGCGGCTACCGAGGTTGTTGGCTGTCAGGTATTTCTCCATGGCCTGACGCAGCCGGTTGCCCACCCGCTGCACCATCTGGGCATCGGCACTGCTCCTCAAAACGCGGCTGGTGTCCATAACCCCCTTATAGTTAGAGAAACTCAGCGGCAACAACTCCGCGTTAGAAACAAGTTTGAGCTGACTTCGGCCGGTGAGGGGTACCTTCTGGCAACCGATGACAAAGCCAGCCAGCAACATGGCAATCAGTATTTTTTTCATTAACGAATGGGTTTTACTTAGTGAATGTTCTGACGTATAATGACCCGGGAAGTATCGGTTTTGTTCAAATTTTCACGAACCAGCGTGGTCAGGGGCACTTTCCTGCTTAGATTTGTGGCATTCTGTTTAGTTTAACGGATCGCAGCTGGGTGGGTAGTTCTGCACCCGGTCTGCATCAACTAACCGGGCTAACACCCTGCTTACGCCCTATGAAAATCATTTGCGTTGGCCGCAATTACGCCGATCATATTAAGGAACTTAACAACGAGCAACCCGATGATCCGGTCATTTTCCTGAAACCCGAAACGGCGGTTCCCCTGAAAAACGAGCCATTTTTCTATCCCGCTTTCTCCCGAGATGTGCATCACGAGGTGGAAATATTAGTGAAAATTAACCGGGTTGGCAAAAATATTGAAGAACGGTTTGCCCATAAATACTACGACGAAATTGGCGTGGGTATCGACTTCACGGCCCGCGATCTGCAAACCAAACTGAAAGCAAAAGGGCTACCGTGGGAACTGGCCAAAGGGTTCAACGGCTCCGCTCCCATTTCGGGGTTCGTGCCCAAAACCAATTTTGCCGACCTGCAGGCAATCAACTTCCGGCTCGATGTGAACGGCCAAACCCGGCAGCAGGGCAACACCAGCCTGATGCTCTTTAAAATCGATTACCTCATCGCGTTTGTGTCGCGGTATTTTCTCCTCCAGCAGGGCGACATTTTATTTACCGGCACGCCCAAAGGCGTTGGACCGGTGCAGATCGGCGACCAACTGACGGCCTATATCGAAGACCGGAAGATGCTGGAATTCGATGTTAAATAAATGGTTTCGGGCAGGCCCATAGTGATAGCCCGGCAATCCAAACAACATTTTTTGTGCTTTTAAAACAGTTAGTTTTCCCCGGTATGTTTCTGCTGCTGACCGCATTCCGGTTGGCCTGCGCCCAGCCCCAAACGAATCAGTCCCCGGCATTGCCCCCCTTTGCAGAACCCAACTATTTCCTGTTTCCCATTCAGCCGGGCGGAGCCAATTCGCTGTCGGGTGGTTTGGGCGATTTGCGGCCCAATCACTTCCACGCGGGCTTAGACATTCGCACGGGTGGGCGCGAGGGTCTGGCGGTTTATGCAGCTGCCGAGGGCTACGTATCGCGGATTGCCGTGTTCACGGGCGGCTACGGGAATGTGGTTTTCATTAAGCATCCTAATGGCCATACCACGGTGTATGGACACCTGAAAACACTCAGCGATACGCTGGGCAGCTACCTCCGCCAGCAGCAATACGCCCGTAAAACCTTCGAAATAGACCTGCAACCCCAACCCGGTCAGTTTCCGGTCAGGAAGGGCGATGTCATTGCCGCATCGGGCAACACGGGCGGGTCGGGCGGGCCGCACCTGCACTTCGAAATCCGTGATGCCAGCGACAACCTGATTAACCCACTGCTGTATAATTTTCGGGAAATTCGCGACGACGTGCCGCCCTACTTTGAGCGTATTGCCTTGAAAACCATGACCCCCACCTCGCGCATCAACGGCGAGTACCAGCGCGTCAGCTATGTGCCCGTTCGGCGGAGTGATGGCACTTACACGATCACCAGGCCCATCACGGCATCGGGGCTGGTGGGGCTGGAAGTGCTGGCCTACGACAAAACCAGCGGGTCGCCCTTTCGAAACGGTATCAGCTGCTTAGAGGTGCGGCTCGATGGCCGCGAGGTTTTTACCTACAACATGAACAGTTTCCCGAACGAGCAGACGCGGTTTATGAATGTTCACGAAAACTACGAAGTAGAGCAGATGACCGGCCAGCGATACCACCGGGCCTACATTTCCGATGGTAACGTGCTGAACCTCTATAAACTACCCAACAATGCCGCCTACCGGGGCCGCCTGCCGCTGCTCGATGGCCGGCCGCACGAGGTTACCCTCACGCTCTACGATGCCTTTGAGCACGCCACCCGATTAACATTTACCCTGTTGCCCGAAACGCCCCCGGCCTTGGCTCATCCCGCCGAATCAATTGACGCCATACGCGGTGAGCCGGTGCAACCAGATGCGGAGTCAGACCCCCCACAAACGATTCAGATACCTCCCGCCGGAACGCCAACGGCAACTATTACGACGGACGAAAACGTCCTGAAATTAAGCGTGCAGAACGTTTCCGTAACCAATCCGCCGGTTGCCAAACTCTTCGTCGGCCGCACCATAACGGAGCAGGCGGTTAGCTATGTACGGGGCAACCAGGCCGTTTATATCATAGACTTGCGCCGGATACTGCCCGACTCGGTGCAGTTTGGCCGGGATGTCGTGCGGACAAATTTCAGGAAAAGCGTTTTTCCGGGCCGCCCGGATGTGGTTATCGATGGCACCACCCGGCTCACTTTTGGCCCCAAAACGCTGTTCGATACGCTGGACCTGGCCGTGCGACCGCTACCGGGTGGCGGGCTGGAAGTTAATCAGCCAACGATTCCGCTCAACGATTACCTGACCGTTTCATATGCGCCAAACTACCCGATTGCGGTCGATACGATGCGCACAAAAGCCTACTGGATGAGTGGCGGGCGCGCGAGTTTTTTGGGTGGAACGTGGAGCAACGGGCGCATTCAGTTCAAAACCCGGTCGCTGGGGCGGTTTCAGCTCCGCACCGATGCCAACCCGCCAGCCGTGGAAATTCTTTCGGCAACGCCCGGCGGCATTTCGGTCAGCATCCGGGATGACTTATCGGGTATTGCCGACTTCCGGGCATTAGTCAATGGCGAATGGGTTTTGATGCAGTACGACTACAAACGATCACTGCTATGGTCGGACAAACTAAACCCCGAAATACCGTTTGAACCTGGGGCCGAAGTTATCGTGCAGGTGAAAGACCGATCGGGCAACATCGGCTCCGACAGCACAACAATTGACACACCGCGTCCGGTTGTTCGGCGGAAAGTGGCACCCAAACGACGGAGACATCGAAAATAGTTGGTAGTTTTGGGGCTCTAGCCCAGTGAGCACCCGCTCTAACAAATCATAACACCTGTATGAGCCTTTCCATTGGCGACCCCGCCCCCGATTTCAACAGCATTGACCAGAACGGGCAACCCATCCGGCTGTCTGATTACCGGGGTAAAAAAGTTGTGCTATATTTCTATCCTAAAGATGATACGTCGGGCTGCACGGCCCAGGCCTGTAGCCTGCGCGACAACTACGCCGGGTTGCAGGCAGCCGGTTATGCGGTGCTGGGCGTAAGCATCGATAACCAAACCGCCCATCAGAAGTTTATCAGTAAATACGACCTGCCCTTTACGCTCGTAGCCGATACCGACAAACAGGTGGTCGAGGCTTATGGCCTGTGGCAGGAAAAATCAATGTATGGCCGGAAATACATGGGCACTGCCCGTACCACGTTTCTAATCGATGAAAACGGCATTATCACCAAAATCATCGGCAAGGTGGACACGAAAAACCACGCCAGTCAGGTTTTAACGTAACCGGGCCGGGCGGCCCATGCCGCATCCGGTCTGTTTTTTTTCAATACGACGCAGACTTTCGGTGTGCGTGCATAAACAGTTAATTACCAGCGAACACGGTGTTTGCCAAACGCTAAACCGGCGCACAGGTTATCTGCATTATTATGGAACTCGAAAAACTCGAAGGTATTTCAACCGCCGTTCGGCGCGACATTCTCCGCATGGTTGCGGCCGTTAATTCCGGGCACCCCGGTGGTTCGCTGGGCTGCACTGATTTTTTTGTTGCGCTTTATTTTGAGATTATGCGCCGGAAAAAAGATGAAGCGGGCAATCCCGTTTTCGACATGAACGGCCACGACGAAGACCTGTTCTTTTTGTCGAACGGGCACATTTCGCCGGTGTGGTATTCGGTTTTGGCACGGGCGGGCTACTTTCCGGTTAGCGAACTGGCAACGTTCCGCAAGCTGAACAGCCGGTTACAGGGCCACCCCGCTACGGCCGAGCATATTCCGGGCGTTCGGATTGCATCGGGATCGCTGGGGCAGGGTATGTCGGTAGCCAACGGAGCGGCTTACGCCAAAAAACTTAATGGCGACGATAAACACGTGTATGTGCTGATGGGCGACGGAGAGCAGCAGGAAGGCCAGGTGTGGGAAGCAGCCCAGTTTGCACCCAACAAAAAACTCGGCAACCTAACGGCCATCATCGACCTCAACCACGCCCAGATCGACGGCACCACCGATAATGTAAACAGCAACCGCGACCTGGCGGCTAAGTACCGGGCGTTCGGCTGGTTTGTTGATGAGATGGAAGGCAACGACATAGCCGACGTGATCCGGACACTCCGCAAATCGCAGGAGAACCCGGAAGTGCCTACCATGATTTTGATGCACACAGAAATGGGCTTCGGCGTGGAGTATATGGTGGGCAACTACAAATGGCACGGCACGGCGCCCAATGCCGAGCAGCTTCAGCAGGCATTAAATGGTTTGCCCCTGTCGGTGGGCGTAACAGACTATTGATTGTTTTTGTAGAGACTCAGCCAAAGCAGTTTAGAAAAGACAACTTTTATGGAATGCGGGTGGATAATGCCTGACTGACCAAACTCTCGCTTCGGCGAACGAACAAAGACCATGAAAAAATACGAATACACCGAAAAAAAGGATACCCGCTCAGGCTTTGGCGCGGGTATTGCCGAGCTGGGCCGCACTAACCCCAACGTGGTTGTGCTCACCGCCGACCTGGCCGGATCGCTCAAACTCGACACGTTTATTAAGGAAAACCCCGACCGGTTTATCCAGTGCGGCATTGCCGAAGCCAATATGATTGGCGTATCGGCGGGGCTGACCATTGGTGGCAAGATTCCTTTTGCCACCACCTTTGCCAATTTCGCCACAGGACGGGTTTATGACCAGATCCGGCAGTCGGTCGCCTATTCAAACAAGAACGTTAAAATCTGCGCATCCCACGCGGGTCTCACTTTAGGTGAAGACGGTGCCACCCACCAGATTCTGGAAGATTTGGGTATGATGAAAATGCTGCCCAACATGACCGTTATCAACCCCTGCGACTATAACCAGACCAAAGCGGCCACGCTGGCCATTGCCGAATACGAAGGACCCGTGTATCTGCGTTTTGGCAGGCCGGTGATTCCAGTGTTTACGCCCGCCGATCAGAAATTTGAGATCGGTAAAGCGTGGCACGTTAACGAAGGCACGGCAGTATCTATTTTCTGTACGGGCCACCTGGTCTGGGAAGCCATCAAAGCCGGTGAAATATTGGCGCAGGAAGGCATCGAAGCCGACATCATCAACATTCACACCATCAAACCGCTGGACGAAGCGGCCATTCTGGAGTCGATTAAAAAAACGGGTTGTGCCGTCTCAGCCGAAGAACACATGCTCAACGGTGGCTTAGGCGACAGTGTGGCCCAGGTGCTGGCCCGCAACTTCCCGGCCCCGCTCGAATACGTGGGGGTGCATGATACCTTTGGCGAAAGCGGAACCCCCGACGAACTCATGAAAAAATACGGACTCACCGCCGACAAAATTGTTGAGCAGGTAAAAAAAGTGATGGCCCGCAAGTAGAGATCAGCCTGCCGGAGCGGCCACCTATTGCGTCTGACCGCCGGATGGTTTTGACCGGCGCATGGGCGACACGGATACACAAATCAATGACTGACGCAGAACTTCTCGCCAAATATCGCGACCCGTCGAGCCGAAATTATGCCTTTAATCTGCTGGTGCGGCAGTACCAGCAGAAAATTTATTGGCATGTCCGCAAGATGGTTATCGACCACGACGATGCCGACGACCTGGTGCAGGAAACGTTCATCAAAGTGTGGAACAGCCTGGAAAACTTCCGGGGTGACAGTCAGTTGTATACCTGGATTTACCGGATTGCCACCAACGAATGCCTTAACTTCCTGAGCAAAAAACGCCGTCGGTTTTTTCTGCCCATCGGCGATGTCGAGGGTGAGCTGATGGAAAAATTAGAAAGCAACTCCGACTATGTAACGTCTGGGGGCGAGTTGAGCGGTGAGCAGATAGAACTGAAACTACAGAAAGCACTGCTGAAACTGCCCGACAAACAGCGGCTGGTGTTTAACATGAAATACTTCGACGATATGAAGTACGACGAGATTGCCGACATCACCGGCACGTCGGTGGGGGCGTTGAAAGCATCCTATCACCTGGCCGTCAAGAAAATTGAGAATTATCTGACAAAAACCGACACAACCGATTAAACCCCGGTTAAGGCCGCCTGTCAAATTCCCAAATATCGCAGTAAACAACTTGTGTGACTTGTAGATACCCCCATTAATGAACAAAATGAACCCTTTCCGGCTCGACGAACTACCCCCCGAACACCCGCTCCGGCAAGTACCTTTTACGGTGCCGGATGGATATTTCGATCAGCTGCCCGCGCGGGTGCAGGCCCAAGCCATGCGCAAACCCAAACCCGCATTTTCTGTTAGCTGGTCGTGGCAACGAACGGCCGCTTCACTGGCAGGAGCCGGTTTGATGGCCGTGTTGGTCTGGCAAACCCTGCCCCAACGGCAGGAGTCGCTGGGCAGCGAGGCCCTGACCGGCGTGAGCAATGAAGTGATTGCGGCTTATTTAGACGATCAGGGCATTGAAGCCAGCGAACTGGCCGATAATGAGCAACTGCATTCGTCGCTGGGCCAGGACACCACCGCCATTCAATATCTGAATGTGCAGCCGGCCGATATTCAACCCTTTGTTGATGAACAATCCAGTCTGGATATCCAGCATACAGGTTCCTGATTTTCACAGCTTGGTTAACCTACTACAATGAAACACGCATGGATTAGCTGGCTGGTGGTGCTGGTGCTGGTGGCCCACGCAGCCGGGGCGCAGAACGACCCGAACGGACGCCAAAAAATTGAATCCGCCAAGATTGGGATGATTACCAATCGGCTGAACCTGACAACCGACCAGGCTCCGCAGTTCTGGGCCATTTACAACGAATACAACGGCAAAAAACAGGAACTGAACCGTCGGGTTCGGCAACTCAACAACGAACCGTCGCGCACGGTCCTCAACGACGATCAGCTCCTGAACGGCCTGCGCGAGGTGAACGCAACCCGGCAAAAACTGGCCGATCTGGATGAGGAGTACATGAGCCGGTTTCTGAAAGTTATTTCGCCCGCTCAATTGGCCGAACTCTACAAAACAGAGCAGGTATTCAATAAAATGCTGCTTCAGCAATTGAATAAGCAAGGAAACTAATCGCCTTTGTTTAACACAAAAATACCGGACTGAATCACTCAGGCCGGTATTTTTGTGTCTAAAAAACACGGGGCACTACTGTCGCTTAATACCGCACCACCTTGAAGCGGGAGATGCCCCCGTTGAAACGGACGGTCATTTTTTTGGCCGCCGTTTCGTAGCCAGGACTAACAAACTCGCCCCCGCCCACGTCCGTAAAATCGGCTAACTGCTCCAGATTCAAAGCACCGTCTTTTGTGATCCGGCAACCCACTTCTTTGGGAATGCGCAGCGTAACAGAAGCCGCGCCAACGTCTAACTTCACGTCGGTCACATCCGCTTTTGCCCCTAATTTAACCGCCAGATCAGCCGCACCGGCGGCTATTTTCAGGCTCCTGACAGCGTAGGCACTCAGGTCCAGATCGCCCTGCCCCGCGCCCAGGGCCACATCCATAGTCCAGATGGGCCGGGCGTTCAGGTGAACATCAACGCGATTCTCGAACTTGCCGTCGGCCAGATTTACATCCGCGTTTTCTTCGGCTGGTTTGAGTTCAATGGTTGGGATATGGGTTGTGGCATCGCGGTCGACCGACATCGAATAACTGCCGACGCTTTGTTTGGTATCGGCTTTGATGAGTTCGGTGGTGGGAGCACCAATAACGAACCGGCCCGCCCCACCCGCCAGTTTCAGCACGGCTTCGCGGGTTTCGGGGTCCATCAACTCCGTAAAGGTGTTGGTTTGCACCTTATTGGCATCCCGTTGTTCGCGCTCCGAACGGTAGGCCTCGTCGTTATTTTCGTCGTTATTGGCATCGTCGCCTTTATCTTCCTCGTCAGCGTCGCTATTATTATCGTCATTGTTGAAGTTCCAGCGCATCCCGAAGTTGTCGCGGTCGCGGGCGAAGAACCCAAACAGCGTGGTGGGCACGGCCACGGCCAGCATAATGGTGGTGATGAAGGCCGCCGGGTTTCCGCGCCGTTCCAGAATCAGGTTGATGCCGGCCAGAATCAGCAAAACCGGCCAGAGGTTCACCAGCGAATGCCAGTTCACATCTAACCAACCCCACTGCCGGGCCAGAAACAGGATGCCCAGCGTCAGAAGAAATAAGCCCCAGAATAATCCGTTTCGGCGTTGCATAGGTCAGAGTGGGTTGTTGGGGTTGTTGAAGTCTTTCGGCCCATCGGACTTATTGGTCTCATCGAGCGGTATTTTGATGCGATCCCGAAAAATGAGCCACAAGCCGATGGCAATCAAAATAAACGGCCACAAATCGCCGAGGTCGATGTTAAAATAACGATCGATCAGAAACAGAACGCCGAGCAAAATCAGGACGGCTCCACCGATAAGGCTCCGGTCGGGGCGGGCGGGTTGATTGGGGTTGTAGGGATTCATGGAAAATATTGGGTTTGCGTAAACGTTTAATTGATTGACAGAAACACCGGAGGCCTGCTTGGGCAGGGCAATCCACAGGATAGCATAAATCAGCAGGGCCGGAAAACAGGGCAGCGGGATGCCGACCAGAAAAAGCAACCGCACCACCGTGCGATTCACGCCAAAATGATGGGCTAAGCCCGCACATACACCCCCGATTATGGCTTCGTCAGAGATTCGTTCCAGTCGTTGTTTCATGGCTTTCCGGAACGCCGGACCGTTGTTTAAAACCGATGTAAACGTAACAGACCGTGCGGTGGGGCGGTAATGAAAAAGGACGGATGGACGCGGCTATTGATGGAAGTATGTTTTCACTGATAGTAGGTTATACATAGTAGTGCCAATTGGCTTGCAAACTACGCCACTTCGAGGGTTTCCAGCATATCCATTAGTTTATCCGTGTCGTTGCTGCCACCCGCCAGGGCAATACCCCGCACGGGCACTGTAGCGAGCAGTTCATGAACGGCCGCTACCGATGATACACTCATATCCAGCAATACCGGGTAATGGCTGGCTATGTTCCGAAGCAGGGCGTAAAAATCGTCGTTAGCCGGGGGCAGAACGTCGCTTTCGAGCAGCACATAGTCTGCCCCGGACAGGGCCGTCAAAACCAGCGTGTCGCTCTCAAAGAGCAGCAACCGGGCCGGGTCCACGCGCACAATCAGCCGGCATCCGTCGGGGCGTTTTCCAAATGTGCTCAGATAGGCTGCCAAACCCGGATCGACAGGATCGGTCAGACTGATTTGCAATAGGTCGGGTTGGCACAGGCCGAGGAGTTGTTCGATGTGGGCGGGGTTGGTGGCGGTGGTTTCGCCCACGATTTGCACACCGGCCAGCCACGACCGTATGTTGGCCGCTTTGGCGGGATCGACGTAGTCCGGAGCGTCGGCATCCAGCACGAAGCCAATCATATCGACCCCCATGCCGGCGCAGTAGCGGGCATCGCCGAGGGTGGTAACACCGGTAATTTTAACGATTGTTTTCAGGGCCATGTTTGAGCGGGCAGCCCGCCAACATCAGCGGTCTGTATTTGGTATGCAGCCGCGAAGATACGGTGAAGCGGTAAACTATCGCGGACCTCGGTGCGTCCGAACTGTCCAATGGTAATCAGAAATAATAGAAAAGCTACCCCTTTGCCCTGGAAACCAAACAGCTCAGTTCGATTGTTGGCCATAAAGCCGGTAATACCGGAAATTCTACATCGGCGGGCTTTGAACCCGCTTAGATCGCCGTTTCAACGGCTTGAACCATGAGTAAACACGGACGTATTTTGGTTGCCATGAGTGGCGGCATCGACTCGTCGCTGGCAGCCGTCATGCTGCACGAAGAAGGCTACGAAGTCATTGGCATGACCATGAAAACGTGGGATTATGCCTCCTCGGGCGGCACCAAAAAAGAAACCGGCTGCTGTAGTCTCGACAGCATCAACGATGCCCGCAACATTGCCGTCAGCCTGGGTTTTCCGCACTACATCCTGGACATTCGCGAGGAATTTGGCGATGCCGTTATCGACCATTTCACGGGCGAATACCTGGAGGGTCGCACCCCCAATCCCTGCGTGATGTGCAATACACACATTAAATGGGATGCCCTCCTGCGCCGGGCCGACCGGCTCGATTGTGCCTCAATTGCCACGGGCCATTATGCCCACATCCGGCAGGAAACAGCCGGGCTGGCAGCCAATCGGTATGTGATTTCCAAAGGTGTCGACACCCTCAAGGACCAGTCCTACGTGCTGTGGGGCGTGTCGCAGGAGAGCCTTAGCCGAACAGTGCTGCCGCTGGGAAATCTGCGAAAATCCGAAATTCGCGATATGGCTACCGAACGCGGATTCATGGAATTGGTGAGCAAGTCAGAATCCTACGAAATATGCTTTGTGCCCGACAACGACTACCGGGGTTTTCTGAAACGGCGCGTGCCGGGTTTGGAGGCCAGCGTAGCAGGCGGAAACTTTGTGCTGGAAGGCACGGGCAAAATCATGGGCAAACACGAAGGCTACCCGTTTTATACCATCGGCCAGCGAAAAGGGCTGGGCATGGCGTTTGGGC
>JAYVAP010000225.1:0-3148 GCA_043750915.1 Spirosoma sp.
TGATAATCGCCGAGGATTGACCATCCTGCATGAGCTCGACCGAGTTGGGTCCGCTGCTGTGCTGGCTGATCGTCGTTTGGGTGTTATTATCCACCCGTAGGCTAAGCCGGTTTCCGGGCCGCCCGCTATCGCTGGAATCGGTACTGCGCTGATTGATAATGAGGTTATTGCCGTTGCCCGATTGGGAAATCGTGGCCTGGTTGCCCAACGAACCCTGCTGACTGATGGTCGCGTGGTTCTGGGCTGTGGCGGCCAATGCCGAAAGCATGGCCAGGCTGGAGAGCACTGCCTTTTTCATACCGGAAGAAATTGATGGTTATGGATAGCATCGGCAGCAACGCTCGCCCTGGGGTAGTTGGATTAGCTCATTCAGGGCTGCCAAAACCGGATAGACGGGGTGTCGCTGAGGACGCAACAAAGGTGGGGGGCAAAAAAACGCCGTGTGAACGAAGGTTAGCGAACGACCGGTTTTGGTTGGTAAACAACAATTTTTTGTCAGTAAATAACAAAAATCACCAACATGACCCAGCCATTTATCAACCGTAAAATAAATCGACCAACCTGATCGATTGGGCTGTTCGGATATTTAGTTAGTTTGCACCCGCTCCCGGGCGAACGCAACAGCGAACACCAAAAAGCTGATTATCAGATTACTATATCACCACACCATGAAAAACTGTAAACTTAACGTATTGCTCATCAGTCCCGATTCTGTTTCGACAACCCATTTGGGGTGCCTGCTGGCAAAGACGGGGAACTACGCCATTAAAACCGCCACCACCGGCCGGGCTGCGATGGTCCTTCACAAACAAACGCCCGTCGACCTGGTGCTCTGCGATACGGTGCTAAAGGGCACCCTCAGCAGCATCGAAACCATTCGCCAGCTCCGGCAGCAGAAGCTGGTGTCGGTTATTTATCTGGCCGAACCCGGCATGAGCCTTGCCACCGATCCCGACGATAATCCGGCCAGTCCGGTGGTGTGCCTCCATAAGCCCGTCAGTTCCGACGCGTTGTTTCAAACAATCGACGCAATAGCCGAGGGGATAGCCGCGCAGGACCTGATACGCATATCCATGAAGCAACAGGATGAATCCGCGCCGGACGAGGCCCTGGCGTTGAAGAAGGATAAGCTGGTTCGGGAATCCATCTTCATGATCGATGACAGCATCTTTGTGAAAGTCAATTGTCAGTTTGTGAAGGTTTCCCTGGCCGATATCGTGCTGCTGGAGGCCAGCAACATGTATGTCACAATGGTTACGGCAAACCGGAAGTTTGTGCTCCGCCTAACGCTGAGTTCGTTGCTGGAGCGCCTGAACAGAGAAACCCTGATTCGGGTACACCGATCCTTCGCCATCAACATCCACAAAGTCGATTTATTTACCGATCACGAAGTTGTGCTGGGTCAGCACCGCATTCCGGTGGGGCGGCACTTTCGGCCCCAGTTCATTAATCGGTTTCAGTCGTGCTGAGGGCGTAAACTACAACTGGCGATTGGCTTCTTCCGGGGCGGTCGTCGGCATGGCCGGAATCTCGAAGGCGTAGCCCGCGTCGAAGCCGGAGAAGTCGCTTTTCAAACAATAGGATGTCAGCCTCAGTCCATCGCCTTCGCGCCGAACGGCGAGGTAGTGAAACAGCGGCTTGTAGTGCCCTGCCTGATCGGGCAGGCGATTTGGCGCGGTGTTGAGCGGTTGCCGCAGTCCGCCCCCCCCGCCAATGACCAAAAAGGTTTTGTTCCCGAACACAAACCGCTCGAAGGCGTGCGAATGGCCGGTGATGAATAGCCGCGCTTTTTGCGATGCCACGTAATTGGGCACAAACCGCTGCTGAACCAACTTACTGGAACCCACCAGCTTACTGTTGGAGTAAGGCGCGTGGTGGCAGGTAACGATAACAACCCGAACGGCCGCATCAGCGTCTAACGCCCGCAGGGTTTGCTCATACCAGGTTTGCTGTTTCACCAGATCGGCCACCGTCAGAGTGCCGAAATTGGAGTTCAGCATCACCACCGCCACCCCATCGGTGGTTTGTACGTAGCCGGTGGGGCTGTGTTCGGGAAAGCGTTGCTGAAAATTGCGGGCACCCTTGCGCGGGCGGCCCATAACGTCGTGGTTGCCCAGAATGGCAAATACGGCCGTGCCCGCCTGCCGGCATCCGTCCAGAAAACGGTCGATGAGGGGCCATTTGTTATTGCGGAAACCCAGCGACACAATATCGCCCAGCCAATAGAGCACGGGGGGCTTCAGGCGCAGGATTTGGGCAAAAATGGTCGTCGTGGCGCGGGTGTTCTGGTGGGTTCTGAGCACCAGCCGCTCCACCAGCATGGGGGCCTGGGTATCGCTCAGAAACAGGATGTCTTTTTTGTCGGTTATATCGATCATAGGATAAAATTACAGATTGGTGGCCCCACCAGCCCGGTTACCGGGCCATGCGTATGGCAGCAGCGTTTACCACGAAAACGCCCGCCAGACAAGTTGCAGCTGCACGGCAAAAGCGGCATCTTGCGTAGCGGTGGCATCGAACCATTTTAATTCGGTGGCCACCCGAAATCGCCGGCCAATGGGCTGGGTATAGGAACCGGCCGCCATCCAGCCCAGGCTCCACCGATTGGCCATAACCGTGCCGACATAATCCAAGCGCGAGTTGACTAAGTAAGCCCCCGTTCCGGCGGTGAGCGACAGCCGCCGGGCCAGGCTACGCTCAGTTCCCGACAGCCACGCCAGCGGCATCGAAAACACCAGCAGCACGGGCACCGCCGACACGTAAACCTGCGAGCGTTCGCCCGCCACTACGCCCCGGTACGAATACATGGTTGTCCAGCCCGTTTCCAGGCCCATGCGCAGCCGGTGATCGGGATGCCACATGGCCCGCAACGTGGCCGGTACACCAAACCGGCTCACATCGACCTTTTCCAGCCCGGGCGGCACGCCGAGGTGGGTCGAATAGTAGGAAAGCCCGCCACCCACCGTTAGCACAATTGCGTAAGGTCCCCGTTTGCTCTTTGTTGAGACGGGGCTATCGGTTTGGGCCTGAACCTGGCCAGCCATCACAAATAAAAAGCTTATTATCAGGTATTTACAAAGATTTTTGCGCATCGTCTTATCGGCCAACATAGTGATAGTAAGCCACAATTGGTGAGTAGTTCGACAAA
>JAYVAP010000226.1:0-2457 GCA_043750915.1 Spirosoma sp.
TAGGCACGGGCCGACTCGCCGGGGCGGGCGGGCGTTCGCCAGATGTGCTGCCAGTGGGTTTGGTTGTAGAGGCCGAAAACGGCATCGGTATTGCCAATATCAACGATAATCTGCACGAGAGCGGGTTAAAATACAGTTGCCGGGGCGAAATACGGAGAAAATAGCCACAATTCCGCCAGTGGGTGGCGGCTTTGCTGGAAAGCGCCCCGCAACGTTGGCATGATAAAGCCGCTGTTGCCCGCTCCCAGACATAAATCAGTCCTGGGAACGGGCAAAAACGGCTTACCCATTTTATGTCGTCCGTTATTCGGCTTCCTTGTCGTCTTTCTTTTTCGCTTTGGCGGGGTCGCGTTTCACCACCAGTTCACCCTCTTTAAGCCGCTTCGAGACGGCAATAAAAGGCCCGGAGATAATCTGCTCGCCCGGCTTCAGGCCCGACACGATCTCGATGTTCTCATAGTCGCTGATGCCGGTTTTTACCTCACGCCGGGTAGCTTTTCCGCCCACGTTGACAAACACGATTTCTTTTACTTTTTCTTTCTTTTCGGGCTGGTCGGCGGGTTTTTCCTCAACCGAGCCACTCGGTTTATTGGCCAGTTCCTCTTCCTGGGTCTCGTTCCCCCGCGTGGTTACGGCGGCAATTGGCACGGCCACCACGCCCCGCCGACGTTCGGTAATGATCTCGACCGAAGCGGTCATACCCGGTTTGAAGGGATACCCTTTCTTGCCCTTTTGGACCAGCAGGTCGGCATAGGAATTGTTGAGGATTTTCACTTTCACCTCAAACTCGGTCACGGCATCGGCCGAGAGGGCTGCTGCGGCCCCCGCTGACCCGCCCAGCCCGTTGGCCGTATTGGCAATTTCGTAAACGATACCTTTGAATTTACGCCCGGCAGTCGTGTAGGAATCTACTTCGATGTCGGCCGTGTCGCCCAAATTAGCCCGAACAATGTCGTTTTCGTTCACGTTCACGCGCACTTCCATGTTTTGAAGGTTGGCAATCCGCATGATTTCCGTACCGGCCATCTGCGAAGTACCCACTACGCGCTCGCCCATTTCGACGTTCAGTTTGGAAACCGTGCCGTTGACGGGGGCATAAATGGTGGTTTTGCGGAGGTTTTCGCTGGCATCGCGCAAACCCGCCTGCGAACTCTGAATGTTGAAATTAGCCGCCCGGACATTGGCGCGGGCCGATTCTACTTCCTGCTTCGCCACGTTGTAGTTAGCCTCGCTGATTTCAAAATCGGACGTTGATATAACCTTGTCAGACAGCAGTTTACGGTTTCGTTCATAGTCGGCTTTGGCGCGAACCAGCCGGGATTCGGATTGCGAAACGGCGGCTTTCGATTGCTCGGACTGCGCCCGGCTGGAGTTGACCGCTGCCTGCGCCCGCGACAGCAGCGACTCGTAGTTGTCGGGCCGGATACGAACCAGCAGCTGACCCGCCTTCACTGGATCGCCTTCATTGACGTAAAGACCAATGATTTCGCCCGACACGTCGGGGCTGATTTTAACTTCTACCTGCGGCTGCACACGCCCCGAAGCCGTTACCCGCTCCGTAATATCGGTGCGTTTGACGAGGGCAAAATCTACTTCCGTCGATTTTGGTTTGCCAATCAGGCCGGTTTGTTTGGCCGCTACCAGCCCCCCAACGAGCAGAACAACGAGTCCACCCAATATCCACCAAAGGCGGTTTGATTTCTTTTTCATGGTCAGCGAATAAATGGGCGAATGATGGAAAGGGAGGCTGCGCAACGGGCGCGCCTTCTCGGGTCAAAAGCCAAGCGGTTTGTTTTGGTAAAAGTCTAAAATTTTGGTTCGGAATACGTAATCATACTTTGCCTGCACTAGCTGAGCGCGCGAATTGTCGAGCCGGGCTTTGGCAATGTTGTAGTCGATGGGGTTGATGGCCCCGGCATTGAAGCGGCTCTCGGCAGCCCGGAAAGCCTGATCCAGCGAGGCCACCGAAGCTTCCGTAGCCTGGTACCGGTTCGACGAGGCCAGCAGGTTGGTGTAGGCCGTTTCTATCTGCTGGCGTAGCTGCAGGCGGGTATTGTCGGCGGTGAGCCGGGCGTTTTGCTGCTGTAGCGTTGCGTTGATGATGTTGGTGCGAACCGTTCGGTTATTAAAAATGGGAATGTTCAGGTTGAGCGACAGCGACCGGTTCAGGTTGTTGTTGAGCTGCTCGGTGAAGCCGTAATTTTCGGCCCGCCCGCCCGGACGAACCGTAACGACGGGCTGACTAATACCGCCGACGTTGACAAATGCGCCCGTTGGTGTGTCTATCAGCGTACCATCCGGTATAAACCGCTGGATGCCGAGGTTGGAGTAGATCGACGAAATGGACCCGTTGAAAGTCAGGCGCGGATACAGGCCGGCCCGCGCTACATCGATGGCACGCCGGGCTGATTCTACCCGTAAATCGGCTCCCTGAACCTGCGGCTGCGTGGCTTCGGC
>JAYVAP010000227.1:0-3817 GCA_043750915.1 Spirosoma sp.
GCTTTAGGAACCTGCGGCATCGGCGGCATCTCGGTAGCGTATTCAGGCCAGTTTTGTGGTTTTGGGTTATAAATAAGCTCCACAATCTGGTCGTTGGTATACCGGCGTTTGGCTACGTCGACATAGGCGGGGCCAACCTGCCGCTTGTTGGTTTGGTGGCAGGCCAAGCAGGTGTGGCGGGCGAGCAATCCTTTTACCTCGTCATAGGTGGGTGCTTTGGCCATCGTAACAGCCTGACCGGCCACTAATTTAGGTTTGCCCGGCGTGGACACGCCTGGCTTGGACGCGCCTTTAGCGGGGGGCGTTTTCTTGCCAGCCGATGCGGGTACGGTCGTTGTGGCGGCCGAGTTACGGGTGCTCACCTCGCTCAGGGCCAGCTTTGGTCCGTCGGGGATGTTGTTGAGCGTGTAATAGGCAATGGGGTGAATGAGCGAGTAGGACCCCTCGGTTCCCCGAACGCCCTCGAGCGATAGCTGATGGATGTAATATTTACGCATATTGCCCACAATAATCCGGGCTTTCATGCCATCGGCCGATACCTGCACCCCCTTAATGGGCAGCGCTTCTTTGTCGATGGTTGGACTGCCATAGACCGGGTGGTATTTATAGAGAAAACTCTCAACCCGATACGAAGCCAGGTCTTCGGCCGATTTTTTGTCCACAGGCTGCGTAAATTCCACTTCAAAGCCGTCGGGCATGGCTTTCACGGTGCGCATCTCAAACGGAATCGACCCGTTCCAGACCAGCCGCTGCAGGCCTTCGTTGGCATCGCCGGCCGATCCCCAGCCCCGGTTGGTTTCGCCCACGAACAGCGAACCGTCGTGGCCCCACGCCATCCGCATCACACCCGACCGGAAACCGCTGCGCAGCTCAATGGCTCCGCCCTGGTATTCACCGTTGACTTTTTCCAGGAACACCCGCGAAATCTTACTCATGCCCTGGTCGCCCACTAATAACTGGCCGGCAAACGGCCCGAAAGCACCCGCCGGAATCTCCAGAATTTCGGAGTTCGAGATCCCCAGCACGCCGTGGGGCAGCCAAACTGCCGGCGTTTGAATATCGACGTTTGGAAACTGCTCTTTCAGGCCATACAACACGTTGGGGGTTTCGTTTATCACGTTTTCGGGTTTGATGGCCCGGCCGTTTTCGTCCCGGTTCTGGCGCGGGCCTACTTTGGCGTATAGCTGCTCGGTGGTGAGTTTCACGGGTGAGTTGGGCATACCTGTCCAGCGCAAACCCGCCGGGTGCCCCACAAACGACCCTTTCCTGACGTGAACCACCCCGCCTGATCCCATCCAGTCGCCCTGATTGTCGGCATAAAACAGTTCACCCTCAAACATACCCAGCCCGGCAGGCGAGCGCATGCCCGTTGCCCACGGCTGCATGGTACCGTTTTCAGCGATTTTCATGGTCCAGCCGCGCCACGGCACCCGGCTCTCACCCCGCCACCACTCTTCGTCGCCAAAGGCCACATTGCCTGTCACGAAGAAAGAGCCATCGGGCGCTATTTTCGGGCCAAAGCTATATTCGTGATAATGTCCCGACAGTGGCCAGGCATAAATAGTCTCGAAAACATCGGCTTTGCCATCCTGGTTGGCATCGGTGAGTTTGGTCAGTTCACCCCGCTGGGCGCAGTATAGGGCACCATCTTTGTAGGCTAATCCCAGTATTTCGTGTAGCCCTGAAGCAAACTTGCGAAAAAGGGGCTTGCGGCTGGTCGGGTTTTCCACGATCCAGATATCGCCCCGGCGCGTAGCAACGCCCAGACTGCCGTTGGGCAGCACCGTTAGGCCGCCCACTTCGAGGAGTGTGCCTTCGGGCGCGGTCACCTTCAGGATTTTGTAGAAATCTTCTTCTTTGGGCGATTCCTGGGCCCGTGCCGTGAGCAATGTGGCTACGGCAAAGAGCGTTGTCAGTATTTTTTTCATTGGCTGCAATGCCATTTCGTTAAAACAGGATGGAGTAAATAACTTTTGCCTTTACTGGCACAATCAGTTCCTGCCGACCGTTGCTGCCCGCCCGGATAACCGGTTTGGCACCAGCTGCATCGTCGATTCGCAGGTAGGCCTGACCATCTATAAGGTACATGCCGCTTTCCAGCGCACTAATGCTGGTGCCACTGGCTAAACGGGCATAAAGATCGCCGGTGGGATAGGCAATCAGGACTTCGCGCTGGATTCCCTGGCCGTTGGGTAACACCCGAATTTTATCGTTTACCGAAGTGCCGTAGCTCAGGTAGCGGAATGTGGGGCGGTCGGCTTCGTCCAGCACGTAGCCTTTGGGCCGGTAGCCCGAGCCGGTCGTGTCGGTAGGCCAGTTGGTCTGGGGCGAGGTCAGTTTGCTCAGAAACAGCACCGGCGCACCCAGTGATTGCACCATGCCCATTGGCCGCGAGGAACCGTCGCCCCGCTCGTGCCACATGGGTGTGGCATCTAAGAAACCACCGCGCCAAACCTGAACCAATGCCCCTTTATCCAGATCATAGGTATAGTGTAGCTGTTCGGGCGTGCCCACCGACACGGCATGAACGACTCGAACGGTTTTGGTCTCGCCCGGCCGGTCGGCAGAGGTTGGCATAGATATGCCCGGCATATCCATGAAACTACGCAGGATGGTGTTGGTCGATGCCTCGAGGATGATGGGGTCCACCTCGTCGTTGTTGCCGCTGGTAGGGTCTGTTAGGGTGTATTGGCGGATGCCCGGCCCGGCAACGGTCAGGCCGAGGTTTGGCTTAATCCAGTCCACGAATTTGGAATAAAACAGCTCGAATGGCAAATCTCCTTTGGGCAGCGTCGTATTGCCCACGTTACCACCCAAAGCCACCACCGGCTGGTTGTTAATTTTGAGCATCCCACCGCCCCCCGGTGCCCCCAGGTTGAAGCGGTATTCGCCCGGCTCGGCCACCCGCAGCGTACCGGTGTAACGAATAAGAAATTCGTTGGGAATCCGGCTCACTTCCGACGACATAATTGACACGGCACCTTTCGATTCGGGCTGGGACTGTCCATAGTCAGGTTCTTTTTCGTATTTTCCTTTATAAACTGAGTAGTTCAGGTTCATCAGCTGAGGCCGGGGTTTGTCGTAGCTGGTATAGCGAATGTTACGGAAAGCCACTGCGCCGTGGTCGCCCTGGAGCATGAGCGGGCCGAAAGGTTTCTCGTCGGAGAAAGCTGCCGAGCGGGTAGGGCCGGTCAGTTCAACATCTTCGTGAATAACAACGCCATTCAGCTCAACACGAATCATGCGGGCATTTTCGGTCTTTTGCGGCACTCCGCCAGCGCTATTGGTGAACCGGGGGGCCTGAAACGAAATTTTCAGGTGCTGCCACAGGCCGGGTGCTCGACTGGCGTTCTGGCGGGCCGGGTGTCCATCGTAGCCCTGCTGTCCGGCGGGTCGTTTGTCGTCCCAGCGATCATAAATGGAGCCATTGTCAGACGTGCGGGGAGTGCGCACCTCCCAGCTATCGAACAGCTGTACCTCGTAGCGACCCTGCAAATAAACGCCTGAGTTGGCTTTAGGAGCCATCATGTAGTCCATTTCCAGGTCCATATCGCCGTGTTGCAGGGTGGTGACGGCGTTGAAGGGCTGCCCGTAGGGCGATTGGCCTGTTTTAACGGGCATTGGCACATTAACCAAAACGCCTGTGCCCTTGTCGGTGGTAAGCGTGTTCGCTTTGGCCATATCGGCCTGTGCGCTACCGGCAATTCGCCAGTTGGGGGTCGGGTTTGCAAACGCGCTCAGATCGTTGAGGGGGAGCAGAACGCCGGGCATGGGAGCGGGCTGGGCAAATCCATGCGGGGCCAGGGCCAGTCCGGCA
>JAYVAP010000228.1:0-4468 GCA_043750915.1 Spirosoma sp.
ATGGGTATCAGGCCCGCCGGGGTTATTACTTTAGGAGAATGCGGGGATAAAGAATCTGCATCCGAAGCAAATGTATATATTGGTTTAAATACATCAAAACTTAATCCCTAATTTCTGTCAAACTGTATCCCTGATTGGGCAGAAAAGAGTCTCTTACGTTTATGGATGCGCGGTTGTCGGTACCCCGCTGATAGACCGCACCCACTACGAGCGAGGTGACGTTCCACTGGGAAGCCGTAAACAAGGCTGCCATATTGAGCACAGCCCCCGTTGGGTTGCTACCCGGATCGCGGGTAAAAGTGGAATCAATGCCCGGGGTGGTCACTGGCTTCTGGGCCAGCACCGGGTAACTCATGAACAGGAAAAGAAAAAGCAGACGTAAACGTTTGACATGCATAACGAATTGGTTGAAGTGAAGAATTGAGAACAGGGATGAGGTTTAAAATTAGGGCAAACGTAAGTATAATCCCGGACTACTACATCCAAAGAACTTCCCCATCTATAACCCTTATTGTCTGCGCGGTACACCTGCCGTTTTACGCTCCCATTGCCGCCATCAAAGGCATAGTTATAAAGGGTCGTTTGCACATTGGGGAAAATACGCCGGGGATTGTCCTCCTGAATAGTATATTTACAAGCTCAATGCTTTTGTTGGCCCATGCACACTGTCTTGCCCACGCTTATTCTGAATGCCGAGCAGATTCGCCAGAAAATCCGGCGCATTGCATTTCAGATTTACGAAACCAATTTTGAGGAGTCGGCGATATTGCTGGCGGGCGTTTCGGGCGAAGGCTACGTGCTGGCGCAGGCACTGGCAGTTGAACTGCAGCAGATTGCCCCTTTTCAGGTAGAGCTGATTCGGCTCGAGTTAGACAAAAGCCAGCTGGCCCAGCCGCCCGTCCAGACGGGCCATCCCCCGGCCAACTACACCGATAAAGTCGTTATTGTGGTTGATGATGTGCTGCATACGGGCCGGACGCTGGCCTTTAGTTTACAACCGTTTCTGAGCGTGCCGGTGCGGAAACTCCAGGTGGCGGTGCTCATCGACCGGAATCATCCCCGTTACCCCGTTTTGGCCGACTACAAAGGCTACGAACTCAGCACCACCCTGACCGAACACGTGGAAGTGGTGTTAAACGATGCCGACAGGATAGGAGTTTATTTGCGGTGAACTAAGCCAGCAGCACCATAATATCTTCTTTGGTGAGCGATTTCATAAACGTATCCTCGGTGGTAATCAAGCTCCCGGCAAGTTGCTGCTTGGCCCGCTGGAGCGATAATATTTTTTCCTCAACCGTGTTTTTGGCGATAAACTTGTAGGTAAAAACCGTTTTTTGTTGCCCAATGCGATGTGCCCGGTCAATGGCCTGGGCTTCAATGGCGGGGTTCCACCAGGGGTCCAGAATAAACACGTAGTCGGCAGCCGTGAGGTTGTGACCCAGCCCGCCGGCCTTCAGCGAAATCAGAAATAGCTTCACCGAGTCGTCGGTCTGAAACAGTTCTACCTGGCTCCGGCGGTCCGTCGTAGACCCGTCTAAGTAGGCATACGTGATATTTTTTTCTTTCAGATACTGCCGAACCACGCTCAAGTGTTTTATGAACTGACTGAAAATAAGCACTTTATGGTGGTCAGTAATGGCGCTTTCCAGCCGCATCAGCACATCGTCGAGCTTGCCCGAATCGCCTTCGTAGTCAGCATCGACTAAGCGCGGGTGGTTGGCAATCTGCCGGAGCTTGGTCAGGCCCTGAAGCACCACCATCTGCGATTTGGCCATGCCGTCTTCTTCAATCCGCTCCAGAATCAGGTTGCGGTAGTAGGATTTGGCTTCCTCATACTGGGCCGCCTGATCGACCGACATATCGCAATACAACACACTTTCAACTTTTTCGGGCAAATCCGTGGCCACCTGCGATTTGTTGCGCCGGAGCATAAACGGTTTTATCAGGCCATAGAGCCGCCCGGTTTTGGCTTCGTCGTGGTGCTTTTCAATGGGTATCTGAAATTCATTTCTGAAAAACGACTGGCTCCCCAGCAAACCCGGATTAATAAACGACATCTGCGTCCAGAGGTCCACCGTACTGTTCTCCAGCGGGGTGCCGGTGAGAATGAGCCGGTTGGCGGTGTCGAGCTGCATCACGGCTTTGGTGATGTGCGACGACGGGTTTTTGATGGCCTGCGACTCGTCCAGAATCACATAGTCGAAGCGGTACCGGCTTAGCAGGTCGATATCAATCCGGACAATGCCATAGGAGGTCAGAATCAGGTCGTAATCGTCGAACTGGGCGGTGTTTTTGTCGCGGTAGGTGCCCGTATAAACCATCACGCGCAGGCCGGGCGTAAACTTGCGGGCTTCGAGTTCCCAGTTATAAAGCAGCGAAGTAGGCATCACCAGCAGGCTGGGCCGGCGGATCGCCGGCCGACAATCTGGCGGCTGGCGATCCAGTGTTTCGTTCGCCATATCGACCTGCCCGGCTTCTTTGCGGCCCTGAAGCATGGCCAGCGTCATCACGGTTTTTCCCAGCCCCATGTCGTCGGCTAAGCAGCCACCAAAGCGGTACTGTCGCAAAAAATTCATCCAGTCATAGCCAGCCTGCTGATAGGGGCGCAGCGTGCCGTTGAAGCCGGCGGGTAGCGGAAAAGACTCGATCTCGGCAAAGTCGCGCAGGCGTTCGAGTTTGCGACTCATCATCGTAGCTGCCAGCCCGTCGCGTTCCAATTCCTGCACCAAAGCCAGGTGGTGTTTGTGCAGCACCAGCCGGTCGATTCCGTGGGCATGCTCCAGAAAACCAAACAGTTCGGAATACTTGGTAAACCAGGCCTCGGGGATCACGGCTACCTCGCCATTGGGCAGTGTAAATTCGTGTTTCTTACCCAAAATCAGCGTCCTGAGTTTCAGAAAAGGGATCTCAAACTCGCCAAAGCGCACGTTGGCGTAAATATCGAACCAGTCGTGGCCCTCCCGAATGGACACGTCAATGCTCGAATAACCCAGAAAGTAGCGTTTGGCATCCTGTGCATGTTGCTGTAGCAAAAAACCCGCCTTTTGAATGCTGGTGCCGTGGCTGGCCAGCCAGTTGAAAGCTTCCAGCTTCGGAATAGCCAGCCGCCCATGGCGCAGGTCTAAGCCTGTTTCGCGCAGAAAAGCCAGTTTGTGCCGCTCCAGGGGCTGATTCCGGCGAATTTTGTGGAAGATATAGTCATCCCCTTTTTTCTCGACGCTGACATTGGCCGATGGTCCGCAGCTATCGAAGCGAAACGTGAAATCGCCATACCGAAACGACAGGTCGAAGGCAATACGCTGCCCGGGCGTGTGGTCGGGCTCGGTTAGCTCCGTTGCGGCCAAACCTGCGGACAACGGCACCGCCCGACCCGCCAGTGCCAACTCCGACATGGTCAGCACGGGCACCGGCTCAATGGACTCGGTCCTGATCTCAAACCCTTTGGCATATACGTCGTAAGTGGCAATCAGCTGCGTCACAAACCGCTCGTAGTACTGTTGTTCGATGGTGCGGGGAACAACGATGTGGTTTTTAGTGAAAAAAGGCCGTAGCTTTTTGCCATCCACGTTTTTGCTGAAGTGATAGAGCCGGTGGTCGACCATCATCCAGGCGGGTTCGTCGCAGATCATCAGCGCGCTTTTAAACTGAAAATCGACCCGCTCCGTTTCCGTCTTGCTCTTGCCGACCGGATACCGGACAATGGGAAAATAATGGGTCGAGTCAGTGTTGCGCACGAAGTGGAAATGCACCCGTGCCGGTTCGGGCATCCACCGAATTGGCATCCAGGCCGGATTGCCGTCGTTGCCCATCACATAGAAGGGTTTGCCGGGCAAGAGGGCCATGATTTTCGCCTTCATCGTTTCCAGATAGCCCTGAATGGCTTCCTGCACCAGCTTATCGCCTTTGCTGGGTTCATATATTTTCAGGAAGAAGTCGATGGCGGGGAGTTTGCGGGTACTAAATTTTTTGACAATCGTATCCTGCTGAATAAGGTCGATCAGCCGGATCAGCTCAAAATCGCGTTCGTCCAGCTCCTGCGCAAATTCATCCACGTTTTGCGTCGACAGGATTTGGTTTAGCAGTGTCAGTTCGCCCCGGCTGTTGCGCTGCACCACGAAGGCCTCGATAAGATAACCCAGAAACTCGTGATTCAGCAACGAGTAAACAATCTGGAAAGGCTGGGTGGGCGCGACTTTCATAAAAAACAGCACAGCAGTTGGCCGGTGGGCACGAAGCCGGCGGGCCAGCCAGCAAAATAACGTTTAGGGTGAGGAATAACCCGTTGGGACGGGCTTTGCGGGTGTTTAGCGGGTACAAGAAAAGTGCTCATAGCAAGCAATTTATCCTAAAAATCAACAGCCCAGCAAGGCCAAATATACGAATCATACCTATTTGGGCAACACCAACCGAATTATCATTGTGCGAAGTTTCCAGATCGCCCTGCCTGGCCAGCACAAAGCCACCGGAT
>JAYVAP010000229.1:0-2563 GCA_043750915.1 Spirosoma sp.
GGCAGGGTTTGTCCGTAACCGTACACAAGTTGTCCGATATCGGACACTGAACGCGTGGTTGTTTTCGAAAAATAAGCCATTCCAGCGCAGGAAAGCCATTTTTTTTAATTGGCAGGGCATTTGCATAGTAGTCATAAAACGGTGGTCCGGCCTGGCCCAACCCAAAATTATGCTCGGAAACTATCTCAAAATCGCCTGGCGGAATCTGGTCCGTAACAAAGCTTTTTCGGCCATCAACATCCTGGGGCTGACTATTGGTATGGCCACGTGTCTGCTTATTAGCCTGTTTGTTCTCGATGAACTAAGCTTCGACCGGTTTCACCAGAAGGCCGATCGCATCGTGCGGGTTTCATTTCAGGGTACGGTGCAGGGAGAAAAGATGCTCGAAGCCCATGTGATGCCGCCGGTAGCCGAGGCCCTCCGCGCCGACTACCCGGAGGTGCAGGAGGCCACCCGATTACGGCGGCAGGGAACCCCAGAAATCAGGTACAGGCAGACGACGGTCCGCAATCAGGAATTTGCCTTCGTAGATGCCAATTTTTTCAACGTCTTCACGCTGCCATTCCTGAAAGGTGACCCTAAAACGGCACTGCTTCAGCCCAATACGGTAGTTGTGACCAGGAAGTTTGCCGAAATCTGTTTTGCTGATGCCGATCCAATTGGGCAGTTGATTACGCTTAAGTCGGGCGCTACCTACACTGTTACGGGCCTGATTGACAACGTACCTGCTGCGTCGCAGTTTCGCTTTGACCTGTTTGCCTCAATAGCTTCGTTGCCCGAAGCTGCCAAAGCAGACTGGATGCAGTCGGAATATTTTACGTACCTGGTGCTGCCCGAAGGATATGATTATAAACAGCTGGAGGCTAAGCTGCCGCAGGTGGTCGAGAAATACATTAGTCCACAACTGCAACAGGCTACTGGAATGACCATCAGCGAGTTCCGAAAAAAAGGCAATAACCTCAACTTCTTGCTTCAACCCCTTACTGAGATTCACCTGCACGCTAATTTTACCTATGATCTGATACCCTCCGGCGACATCCGATACCTTTATTTGTTTGGGGCTATCGCGCTGATTATGTTGCTCGTCGCCTGCATTAACTTCATGAACCTCAGCACGGCCACTGCCTCAACGCGCGCCCGGGAAGTGGGCATCAGGAAAGTAATGGGATCATCGAAGGGGCGGTTAGTGAGCCAGTTTATGCTCGAATCCGTGCTGCTGACGGTGGTGGCATTAGTTTTAGCCGCAGGAATTGTCTGCGTCACGCTTCCGTTCATCGGGCAGATGGCGGGAAAAGAGCTATCACTCAATTTTCTGAAAACACCCTGGCTACTGCCAGCTATGGCGGCTTTTTGCGTATTAGTCAGTTTGCTGGCTGGTGGCTATCCGGCAGTGGTGCTGGCCTCGTTTAAGCCGGTAACGGTGCTTAAAGGCGTGGGCAAACTAACCGGCAGACAGGGGGGGGTAAGTTTCCGGAGCGGACTGGTGGTGTTTCAGTTTTTGGTTTCCATTGCCCTTATGGTGGGGGCTACGGTGGTATACCGTCAGCTTTCTTTCATGCAAAACAAAAAGCTGGGCTACCATAAAGAGCAGGTCATGGTTTTGCCGGAGACCGGCCAGCTGGGTCAGAAAGAATCTCTTTTTCGCGATCAACTGCGGCATGATTCCCGCGTACTTAGTGTGAGCACGTCGGGATATTTACCGGCTGGTCCATCGAACAATAATAACTTTTTTGTATATCCCGACAGCCGGGCTACACAGCTCGTAAAAACACTTCGCTACGATGTCGACGATCAATACATACCCACGCTGGGCATGACCGTACGGGCAGGGCGTAATTTCTCGTCTGCGTTTGCTACCGACTCGGCGGGGGTATTGCTCAACGAAACGGCAGTACGGGCATTGGGGCTGGGCGGCAACCCGCTGAACCACACAATATCGCAAAACGACAACCGGGGGGCAAAGCGTACCTACCGCGTCATTGGCGTTGTGCAGGATTTTCATTTCCGGTCGTTGCACGAACGAATCGCACCGTTGGTGATGGTGCTGGCCAATACCCCCGGCACCTTAATTGTGAAAATCACTCCTGCCAACCGGGCAGACTTGCTAACCACCATGCAACAACGCTGGCAGGCCTTGCTGCCCGGCACCCCGTTTGTCTACTCGTTTCTGGACGAACGCTACCAGCAAACTTACGTGGCCGAACGCCGAACGGGTCAGATGCTTGGTCTCTTCGCCGGACTAACCATCTTCGTCGCCTGCTTAGGCCTATTTGGTCTGGCTATTTTTACTGCTGAGCAGCGCACCAAAGAAATTGGCGTGCGCAAAGTGCTGGGGGCCAGCGTGGCCAGCATCGTGGCGTTGCTCTCTAAAGATTTCTTGAAATTAGTCCTGATCGCCATTGTCATTGCCTCGCCTATTGCCTGGTATGCCATGAACTGGTGGTTGCAGGATTTTGCCTACAAAATCGACATCGAGTGGTGGGTCTTCGCGCTGGCGGGTTTGCTGGCGGTGGGTATTGCGCTGCTGACGGTGAGTTATCAAAGCATTAAAGCCGCGTTGATG
>JAYVAP010000230.1:0-2261 GCA_043750915.1 Spirosoma sp.
CAAATCGGCCGCCGGTGATTTCATGAAAGGCCGGGCCTGAAAACCGGCAGGGCCGCTGAGAACGGCTACGGGCCACGGCAGAAGGAGGCCGAAAAAAACAATCAACATTTACGGGGTTGAATCGTTAACAAAATACTTACTGACTGAAAAAGACAAAGAAAGCAGGCGGCTAAAGTGGAAGAAATCACGGAAAAATTGGGCAAAATGGAGAACTACACCATTTGAAGGACAAAAATGGTATAGCAATAGTTTTAAACTCCCGTTTAATCACTATAATTGACCACCGTTTGAGGATTTACCACCGCAGTAGTCCACGCAAACACGTGCGGGTTTGGTATCCTGCCCACGGGGAGGCACCATTTACAGAGCCAGTTTTTAAGCCCGTTTGCCCGTTGAGACGGTCATAAACGGGCGAATCAGGGAAAGTTTCCTAAAAAAAAATTGATTAGATGGCGTGTTTTTTAAAATTCGCCACTAACATTGCACAGAAATTCGCGGAGTAGGGCGTGGTTCACCAATAAGCCGGGCAAATGTTTCAGTTTGATCAATGGCCTCAGAAGTCTCGTTAGCACAGGAAAGAGCCTTGTTGAAAAGACTACTGTACCTTGTTGACTTGATGTTTGAGAATCGCTTCAGAGCCATGCCATACAGCAGGTTACCCGAAGAAGTAAAAAAATCTACCTTTTAGATAGGTTGTAGATTATCCAAGTTTTTGTAAACACCTTTGAAATGATTACAGTTCAGTTACAAACATTGCTTCAAATCAAATTAATCAATATGCGAACATTTATCCAACAACACCCCACTCGGATGCTGGCTGGACTCGTGTTGCTAAGTTTTGCAATGCCTTTCGTCAGCTTTGCTCAACAGGCTGACACAGTCCGGCGGGACACGGTCCAATCCGCTACTATTCAACAAACGACAACCGTTCAGTCGGAGGCTGTCACTACGTCGACGACAACAACGACCGCGACAACAACGACCGCGACAACAACGACCAGACGGGAGGACCCGCGCGAAAACATCTACCGTCTGCGTAAAGGTGTTTACACCGACACATTGCACCGGGACACGTTCAAGGCGCAGGCCAGCGACGTGGCTGAACTTGACGACTGCGACACGACCTTTCAAACGTTCATCCTCGTACGTCGCCTGTCGCCCTGGCGCGTTGGTTTGTATGCGGGCCCTAACTTTGCCTATTGCGGCACCTGGGAAAACACGTTTGGCCCTACCAAACGCGATAACACGCTATATAACGGAACCGGCTTCAACATCACTGGTAACGTCGATTACTATTTCACGCCCAACACCCGTCGGCTGCGCTTTGGCTTAGGAACGGCGTTTGGCTATCAAAACTACGTCACGCGGGGTGGCTACCGGGATTATCTCTACCGGTTGGCGGCTGCCCGTACGCCCAGCATCAGTGCCGATAAGGTCACTATCCGCCAGCGTGCTTCGGAGGATATGTTCCTGACGGTTGGACCGGTCATCCAGCTTACGCTCGCCCGGAGCCGCCGGAACCCCGATGCCGCTACCTTTATTGAGTTGGGACTGCGTGGTGGTTTGTTCCGTACGGAAGCCGCTACCATTGCCGCGTTCGTGCCCACAACCAATCCTATTCCGCCAAACTCATCGCTGGTTGAGCAGGGGGATTTGCTCCGGTCGGTCAACCCAAGCTACCGGCTCTATCATCCCGGTGGGCTGTTGTCGCTGGGCGTTTTCTTCCCGTTGCGCAACAACTGGAACATCGGTGTTCAGGCGCAGGGTTTTTATACCCGCCTGAACTATCTCATTGTCAATGGGATAAACGATCAGATTTACGAGTTTACCCGCAAGCATGGTGGTTTCAACGCCGGTCTGGCCGTTCGGAAAGGTTTCGTTCAGAAGAAGCTGATCCCAAAAACACCAACGGTTTGCCCAACCTGCGATTCGATTCCCCAGTTGAACATCCGGTTCAACAGCGCATCGCTCAAAGGTACTTCGCTGGCTTACATGGACAGTGCCACTATCGCACAGATGCAGCTGACCGATCCCGGCAGCACCACAACGACACCCGTGAACACCACGGCCATCGCTCCGGTCATCAGCTGGCGCAGCACAACACCAAATCCAAAGAACGAAACGTTTACGGCTCGCCTGTATTACCGCGCCGATACGGTAGCAGCGGGTGCCGGTGCCGATCAGGTGATTGCGCAGTTGGAAAACACGACCGACACGACGCTGACCTTCCCGACCACTTATTTTTCCAACGGGCAGCTGAC